>RKSG01000066.1 GCA_007570995.1 Nitrospirales bacterium | reverse complement strand
GGGGCATGCATTCCTGCGAACGCAGGAATCCATTATGCGGGAATGCTGACCCTTCCCTCCGCCACATCCCGCTGCGTTTGCGCGTACCGTTCGGGAGTGCCCACGTCAGACCAGTACCCTGAAAAGACATAGCCGGCGACTACCGCCCCCCGTTCCAGCCACGCTACATATGTTTCAAGAATTGACGCAGAACGATCCCGGGGAACATGCCGTAACATCAGGGGATCCAGTACATGAATGCCGGCAAACAGGCGCCGGAACACCGGCCCGTCGCCGGGTGTCGCTGGAACCCCCTGTCCACGAATACGCAACACACGATCATGCTGAGTTGTCTCAATCACGCCCCATGACTCGACATCAGGATCATCACGCAACGCCATGGTGGCCAGCGCCTTTTCCTTGCGATGATGGGCCACCAGTTGGGATAAATCAAGCTCCGCAACGGTGTCGCCGTTCACCACAAGAAACGGGCCATCCTGAAAAAACGTCTCGACATGCTTGATACCGCCGCCCGTCCCCAGCAGGACCGGTTCGTGGGAATAGGAAAGGCGCATGTGCCACTGTAACCCGTCACCCAGGGTCTGTCGGATCTGCTCGCCCAGGTGGTGGAGGTTGATCATCACGTCCTCAATGCCGTGTTGACGCAACAGGAGAAGGTTCCACACCACGAGCGGATACGGCCCCAGAGGCAGGAGCGGCTTGGGAAGGGACAGCGTCAGAGGACGAAGCCGGGTGCCAAGACCCGCTGCCAGTACCATGGCTTTCATAGAATGATCTTCACTGCCATTCAGGTATATACGGCGTCAGGTGTCGAAGCAGCTCCGCGAACTCGGGATAAGTTCCCAGGTTCCGTCGCACATACCACAGGGTCCGGGGAATATCCGCGAGGAACCTGGGGTTTCCTTTGACTCGATCAAGATACACAAACCGGCCGACGGCTTTCAGATTCCGTTGAATGCTCGTGTAATCAAACAGCCGCCGGAACGCCGCCCTGTCCGTCAGGCCCAGGCGCGCCTGTGCTTCCGCGTCCAGCCCGGCGCGCATGGCCGCGAGATAGCGGTCGATCATCTCATCAATAAACGCCTCATCCAGAACCATGTAGGAATCCCGAAGCAGCGATGCCAGGTCATAGGTCACAGGCCCCTGCAACGCATCCTGAAAATCAAGCACACCGAGCCGGTCACCCACGACCATCAAATTCCGCGAGTGATAATCACGATGCGTGAACACCCGTGGTTGACTGGCAATGACGTCTGCCATCCTGGCAAACGCCTCACGAAGAGCATGTTCGTGATCCGCGCACATTGGCTTGCAGGCCTGCCTCGCCCAAATGCCATATTCCAGAAAATGCTCAAACTCCCACAACAGGAGCGGGGCATCAAACGACCGGGAAAAGGCCAGGCAGGTGTCCATCCTGGACGCCGCAAGACGGAGCTGCAGCTGCGCCAGCGTATCAACCGCCACAGGATAGTAGCGCCGAACGGCGGAGGCTCCACCCTCCACACACACATGCCACAGAGTCTGATCTCCAAAATCTTCGAGATACAGCAGGCCCGCCGTCTCGTCATAATAATACAACGCAGGAACCGTCATGCCGGCCTGCGCCAGTGGCCGAAGGATATTCACAAACGGGAGTTCCCGAACATCTGCGTCGGCTCCGATCACCGCCTCTTCCGAGGCTTTCCAGGCTTCCGGTTCGGCCAGCTGCATCAGCATCAGCGAAGACACCGGCCCGTGTTGTAACCCGAGCCGATAATACCGCCGATTCGACGCATCACCGTCCAGCAACGTCACAGTCGCCAGCTGACTCTGGAACGGCAACCGGGTACGCAACGTTTTTTCCAACAACAGCGGGTCCGGGCCTGGTGGTGAAGAAACGGTTTCGAGGCTCATACTGCGACAGTATAAAGAGGTCTCACGGGTTCTGTCACTTGGCCTGCAATGGATTGATCTCCCACGAAGAGGCCACGGGAGATCTGGAGACAACGCCTTCCGCGTGCTCGCGGAGTCCATGCACGTGAAGCCTGTCGACCGGAGACCGCATGAACCGCGTATCATTTCCCGCTTTGCCTGAGGGAGTTTTTGCGGTATGGTGAAGGGCATTGTCTTTCCCTGCGTTTGGAAAAGATGAGCGTCTGTATCGCCCGGAACGCCATGTGCGCGAGAACGGCGCCGCGGGTGGCCCACAGACAACCAGAGGGTGACCGCCATGGTTCCCGCATACCAGTCGCCCCATGATCCGGGACACGCACAGGGCAGGCTAAGAGGACAGTCAGGCTGAAAGGGAAAGGATCGGCTATGGAAATCGGCTTTGTCGGACTTGGCAAAATGGGCATGAATATGGTGACCAGGCTGCGGCGGGGGAATGGACACCGGGTGGTGGCCTGCGATCGGGTACCGGAACTCATCGCAAAAGCCGAAGAGACTGGAGCGGTGGGAGCCGCTTCGCTTGAAGAACTTGTTGCCACCCTCGCCAGGCCGCGCATCGTCTGGGTGATGGTGCCCTCAGGCCTGCCGACGGAAGACACCATTCGTACCCTTGGGGAACTTCTGGAACCAGACGACGTCATTGTGGATGGTGGCAATACACAATTCCATGACGACGTCCGTCGCGCCGCCACATTGAAAGACCAACGGATTCATTACGTGGACGCGGGAACCAGCGGTGGAATCTGGGGATTAGAGGTGGGATACTGCCTGATGGTCGGGGGAGACCACGACGTGGTGAATCGGATTGCCCCGATCCTGACCACACTGGCCCCCGAGGATGGCTGGGCGCGTGTTGGAGGCCATGGGGCCGGGCATTACGTGAAAATGGTGCATAACGGCATTGAATACAGCATGATGCAAAGCTATGCCGAAGGCTTTGAACTGATGTCACGAAGCGACTACAAACTTGACCTCTTCAACATTGCCGATCTGTGGATGCACGGGAGCGTTGTGCGGTCCTGGCTGCTGGAACTCGGAGCCAGCACACTCAAAGAGGATCCCACACTCAAGGGATTGCAAGGCTACGTTCACGACTCTGGTGAAGGTCGGTGGATGCTGATGGATGCTCTCGACAAAGATGTTCCTGTGCCCACGTTGTCTGCCGCCCTCTTTACCCGATTCCGCTCGCGGCAGGACGAGCCGTTTTCAGAGAAAATGTTAGCGGCGCTCCGCCGGGCGTTTGGCGGCCACAGCGTCAGACGGAAATGAGTTGACAGCCACTACAGCGAGGACATCATGACGCCCGAGCACACACAGGCACCTACGCAACCACCCTTCTCCGGGACTGCGGTCGGACCGTGCACCCTCGTTATTTTTGGGGGATCCGGGGATCTCGCCCGTCGCAAACTCCTGCCGGCACTCTACAATCTGTTGCTCGACGGTCTCCTCCCGCCCAACTATGCCGTGATTGGATTCGGACGTGTTCCCTGCAACCATGATGAGTTCCGCGCCCTCGCGCGCGATGGCATCGAGCAATTTTCCCGACAGGCGATTCAGCAGGACCGGTGGGAGGATTTCGCGCAACGCCTGTCGTACATCACCGGATCCAGCGACGACCCCCAAGCATATCAGGCGCTCCGCACGCAGATCGAAACCGTTGAGAAACAGTTTGCGTTACCGGGGCATCGAATCTTCTACCTGGCGGTTCCCCCGAACGTCTTCGCTTCTTCCTGTCAAGTCTTACACCAGGCCGGGATGGTTGACCCACCCGACCATCCCACTCGCTCCTCCCGTGTGATCGTCGAAAAACCCATCGGCCATGATCTGGAATCGGCCAGGGAGATCAATGCGACGATTGGCAAAGTGTTTCACGAAGCTCAGATCTACCGCATTGATCATTATCTTGGAAAAGAAACGGTGCAAAACATTATGGTACTCCGTTTCGCCAACAGTATTTTTGAGCCGATCTGGAATCACAAATATATTGACCATGTCCAGATTACGGTGAGCGAAGAGGAAGGCATCGGCGCACGGGGGCTGTATTACGAACAGGCTGGTGCCCTCCGCGACATGGTGCAGAATCACATTCTCCAGCTGCTGGCCCTCATCGCCATGGAGCCACCCTATTCGCTGGATCCGGAAGTCGTGCGCAATGCGCGCATGGAAGTCCTGCGTTGTCTTCGTCCCATCCGTGGAAAGACCGCGGAGGAGATGACCATTCGTGCGCAATATGCCCACGGGACCGTCAGGGGGCAGGACGTGCCCGGGTATCGGCGTGAGAACGACGTCCGACCAGATTCCACGACGGAGACATATGTGGCGTTGAAGTGTTACATCGAGAACTGGCGGTGGTCTGGCGTGCCGTTTTATCTGCGAACCGGGAAAGCCATGCCGCGGCGAGCCTCGGAGATTGCGGTGCAACTCAAAGACATTCCGGAAATTCTTTTCAACACCACGCCCCACCCCCGTCAGATACCCAACCTGCTCACGCTACGGATTCAACCACAGGAGGGCATGGCGTTACGGATCATGTCCAAGATTCCTGGCAGCAGGGTCAACACTCATCCTGTTGAGATGAACTTCAACTATGGCGACGCCTTTTCTGCTCCTTCGCCGGAAGCCTATGAACGCCTGTTGCTGGACGTCATGGCCGGCGATGCTTCGCTCTTCATGCGACGCGACGCCGTGGAAGCCTCGTGGGCATGGATTACGGATATTCTGCAGGGCTGGGAAGCCCACGGCACACGATGGCTGCCGGAATATCCAGCAGGGACGTGGGGCCCTATCCAATCCGACAGACTGATTGAAACCGATGGCAAAAAATGGCGGGTGGTTTGAAGAGGGGCTTCTCAGGCAAGCAATTTCTTGAGTTTCGAGAAAAGTAACTGCTTTCTTTTCTCTATGAACTCTCTAAACTGTCTACATGTTTTGTGTAGCCACTCATCAAAATCTATTCCTGATTTCTCTAGGTTTAGTGTACCTTCCAATAACTGATCGGCTCCTTCCTGTGAATGACCTCCTGTAACTTGAACAAAGCTTCACTGGCGAATTGATGGCTAGACGCTGGAATGTTCTGTTTTGCCAGATCGTCACTAACCAATTTGGGGTCAGGCATATCAATGATACGGCCAACTTCAAACCAGTGATGCCCGTTATTTGTTGATTTGTCGTATTCTTCCTTCATGAGCAATTGAAAATCATATTGTCGTAAAAAACCAGCATTTTTAGACGGCGCTACCAAATCCAAGTACAGCTTGCGTTTGGGATATGCCGCAGTGTTAGCCCGATGTCGCCTTGGTAGTTTATCTGCGTAAGATCCTTTTAATCCTACATACAATGATGTTAATCGTTGTCGTCCGTCTAAGATCGCTGTTATTTCCTGTTCCCTTCCGACATTTGCTTTGGGACCACTGAAGTTCTTCGTTTCATGGTATTCACGAACAAACTCGTAAAATTGATATTTCTGTATATTCTCTCCTTCCACTTTCCAGAAGAGAAACGAACCAATTGGATAATCCTTCATTAGTGAGTTAAACAATGTCGTTATCTTAGCGTGCCTCCAAGGAAAATTCCTATGACTTAGCTGACTTAGAAGCAAAAATTTTTTCGTGTCTATTTTGTCTATTACATCTTTGACACTTAGTGTCCCTGCTTCGAACATTCTTTCCATTATTCCCTCCTGTGGTTTACTTTAACCCCCGACGCCATGCCCAGATGACCAACCATGGCAGGTGGTGTAAGGACGACACTGCAGTGTCAACCATGATCCATGGCAGTATACGTCAGGGTGATTGCACTGTCAACCATGATCTTGCACTATTCAAACCTCCGCTGAATCTGGAATCCAAACATCGTGATCCTTATATTCAGTTGATATGTGTCGTTTCACAGGCCAAGTCTTGTTGTATCCGTAACGGCACGGAGACTCTCAGTGAAACAGGTGGCGAGAGAAGTCGGCCGGCGGGTTGTCCGTCATGTGGCGGTTCTGGATTCCTGCTTTCGCAGGAATGACAACCACGGGGCAAGTCATCGTCATTGCTTTCCCCCTCATTGTCTCACTTAAGTCAATAGGTTGTGAGCGAAGCCGGCCGACGAGTTGTCCGTCATGTGACCATTCTGGATTCCTGCTTTCGCAGGAATGACAACCAAGAGGCATTTGT
>RKSG01000075.1 GCA_007570995.1 Nitrospirales bacterium | reverse complement strand
GGGGTGGGAAGTGCGGCTCGATGGCATGGAAATCACCCAGTTCACCTATTTTCAGGAAGCCGGCGGGCAATCGCTCGATCCCGTGACCGTGGAGCTGACCTATGGCACTGAACGGATTGCGATGTATTTGCAGGGCGTTGACAGCGTGTACGATCTTCAGTGGTCCGGGGAGGTCACCTACGGCGATTTGTTCCACGATGCCGAAGTCCAGTTTTCCCGGTACAATTTCGAGGTGGTGGATGTTGACATGATCCGGACGATCTTCCTGGCCCGGGAGGGGGAATGTCGCATGTTGCTGGAGCAGGGGCTGGTGTTGCCGGCCTATGATGCGTGTATGCAAACCTCACATTTGTTCAACGTGCTTGATGCACGGGGTGCGTTGAGTGTGGCTGAACGAACGGGCTCTATAGGACGGGTGCGCGGCCTGGCCAGGGGGTGCGCGGATGCCTATGTCGCAAGACGGGAAAAACTGGGGTTCCCTTTGCTGCGTCCTGCCCCGTCACTATCGGTTGCCGGTAACGTCCCGTCACCGAAACGACAACGGAAGCCTGTGCCGTCCTGATTGCCGGGCGTCCTGATACATGAAGGCTCGACAGATGACGCAGCCACCTGTGCCGAAGCAAAAGCCCGCACGCCGTCGTGCCTCCACGACATCCTTTCTCCTGGAAATCGGCTCTGAGGAATTGCCATGGCAGGTGATTCAACCGGCCATGCGTCAACTGGATCGTCTGATGGAAGACTTCCTGACCAATCATCGCCTCTCCCATGATGGTATCCGAACCTGTGGCACGCCGCGGCGACTTGCCGTCATCGTGACGGGGCTGGCCACAACGCAGTCCTCGATTCTGCGCGAAGTGTTGGGCCCCTCCACAGCCGTGGCGTTGGATGACCAGGGCCAGCCGACCAGAGCCGCGGGGGGGTTCGCGCGTTCTCAAGGGGTGGAAGTCGCGCAACTGGAAACACGGGAGACGCCCAAAGGAACCTATCTGTGTGCGGTCAAACGGGAAGAGGGGATGCCTGTCGCCAGTGTCTTCGCCAGGCATCTTGCCGGTCTGCTTGGGCAACTCGCCTTTCCGAACACCATGCGATGGAATGCATCCGGGGTCCGGTATCCCCGCCCCATTCGATGGTTGGTCGCCATGCTGGGGACGAAGCCGTTCCCTCTTGAGTTCGCGGGGGTGCGGTCGGAGCCTCGTTCAAGGGGGCATCGCTTCTGGTCGGGGAGCAATGACGCTGAGGGCAAGAGCCTGCGTCTTGCCCGGCCGGAAGCGTATGAGGACACGCTGGAACGCGCGGGCGTGATCGTTGATCCTGTCCGTCGTCGGGACATCCTGACCCGGCGACTCACCCGCCTTGCCAGTTTGGCTGAGGGGCAGGTGCCCCCGGACAATCGGGAGGCGCTGCTGGAGCAGGCGGTTTTTTCGCTGGAGTGGCCCAATATGCTGCATGGAACGTTTGATACACGCTATCTGGAGTTGCCGCCGGACGTGCTGACGACTTCCATGCAGGAGCATCAGGGATTTTTCCCTGTCGTGAACCGGCACCATGAATTACGTCCCCTGTTTTTCGCTCCCACTGACATGGACGCCGACAATATGGAGCTGGTCAGGGTTGGCAATGAACGCGTGTTGGCTGCCCGTCTGGCGGACGCCCGGTATTTCTTTCACGAGGATCGCAAGCAAACACTGGCTGACCGGGTGCCGCAACTCCATGGTGTGGTGTTTCATAAACAACTGGGGTCCCTGTACCAGAAAACTGAACGCCTGATCGCGCTGGCAGGAGCCTTGGCGACTGACACCGGGGTGCCGGAGCTGAAAGAGGCCTGTCAGCGCGCCGCGTTCTTGAGCAAAGCCGATCTGGTGACGGGAATGGTCGGAGAATTTCCCACACTCCAGGGCGTGATGGGAGGCCTGTATGCCGCGCATGATGGAGAATCCGGCCAGGTCTCTGCAGCCCTGGGGGAATATTATCGCCCCCGGACGCCAGAGGATGCCCTTCCTGTGACGACGGTGGGACGGTTGCTGGCACTGGCCGACCGGGTGGATACCCTGGCGGCATTTTTCTATGCGGGGATTATCCCGTCAGGCTCGGAAGATCCCTATGGCCTGCGTCGTCATGCGTTTGGCCTGATTCGTCTTGCGAGTGCGTCCGGGTTTCACCTCAATGTCGGGACGTACTTGCGGCAGATGGAACAGATGCTGGCCAGGCAGGGCGTCGAGGCCGTCTCCCTTCCGCAAGGCGACACGGCGGAACATCGTCCCTCGCTGTGGCCCTTGTTCGGATTTCTGGAGGATCGGCTCCGCTATTACGGACGTCTCGTCTCCGGCTATCGTGAGGACGTCATGGCCAGTGTCCTGGCGCGTCACAACAGCACCGAGCTTGATATCCGGGATCTGTTCTCGCGCATGGACGCCCTGCAGGCCGTCACGATCCGGCAGGAGTTTGATGCGCTCATGGTTGGATTTAAGCGGGCGCATCGTCTCGTGGTCAAAGAGGCGTGGGAGTCAGATGACGTCACGGTGGCCCGGTTGACTCACCCGACGGAGCGTGACTTGCATCAGGCTGTCGACTCGGCCACACACAGCGTGAAGGATGCGATGGCGATCCGTGATTATGATGGAGCGTTGCGGCATCTCATGGTGCTCAAAGGCCCCATTGACCGTTTCTTTGAGGACGTGCTGGTCAATGCGCCGGAATCTGATATTCGCGCGAATCGGCTATCGTTGTTGCGCCGGGTTGATGATCTGTTTTCCAGCTTTGGTGATTTGTCTCATATCCAGGTGCAGGGGCAGGCATCTGACCGGTCAGTCGGCTTCCATGGGGGGTATGGGTGACCTGTCTGGATTTCGGGCATTGTTCTGACCAACGCCACGTGCACCGTATTGGAGGGCTGGTGTGAAGAAAATTTTTTGAGAAATCACAACATTGTGGTACATTTCCGTCTCAGTGCTTGACAGGACACAACAAACAGACTGGCTGGCTCCCGTGTGAGTCGACAGAGGGACCCCAACACATGCGGAACAGAAAATACGTCTATGGCTTCGGCGACGGTCAAGCCGAAGGCAACGGCGACATGAAAGAGCTGCTCGGCGGGAAGGGGGCCGGCCTCGCGGAAATGACGAATTTGAAAATCCGCGTCCCCCCGGGATTTACCATCACGACGGAAGCCTGCCTCGCCTATTTTCAAGCCGGGGGCCGGTATCCGGAAGGCATGTGGGAGCAAACGCTGCGCGGCATGACACGCGTGGAACGATCCATGCGCGCGGGATTTGGAGATCCGGACAACCCGTTGCTGGTCGCCGTGCGATCCGGTGCGCGCGCGTCCATGCCCGGTATGATGGACACGGTGTTGAACCTGGGTCTGAACGCAGCCACTGTCCAGGGATTGGCCCGCAGAACGCAGAATGAACGGTTTGCTCTGGATTCGTACCGTCGTTTTATCACGGTGTTCGGCTCTGTGGTGATGTCTGTGCCCAAGGAACAATTTGACCTCGTCCTCGAAGAGAAAAAGAAACAGGTTGGGGCAGCGTCTGATACTGCACTGTCTCCGAGTGCCCTCCGCGATGTGGTCGAGGCATGTCAGTCGGTCATCAAACAGGAAACCGGGCATGCGCTTCCCGAGGATCCGTTCGAGCAACTCAGGATGGCGACGAACGCGGTCTTTGCATCCTGGTTTGGGGGTCGGGCGGTGGCCTATCGAAAAATCTATGATATCCCGGATACGTGGGGAACGGCGGTCAATGTGGTCGCTATGGTGTTCGGGAATATGGGCGAGACCAGCGGCACCGGCGTGGCGTTTTCCCGAAATCCGTCCACGGGGGAGCGTGCGTTTTTCGGGGAATGGTTGTTGAACGCCCAGGGGGAGGACGTCGTGGCAGGTGTGCGGACGCCCCAACCTCTCTCTGCCCTGAAGAAAAACATGCCCGCCGCCTATCGATCTCTCATGACCACCCAACGCATTCTGGAAACCCATTACCACGATATGCAGGACATGGAGTTCACGATTCAGGAAGGCCAGCTCTATATGCTGCAAACACGGGTGGGGAAGAGGACGGGCATTGCCGCCGTCCGGATTGCCGTGGATATGGTCAAGGAGGGGCTGATTGATAAAAAGGAAGCGGTGCGCCGTGTGGAACCGGAGCAACTGGCGCAGTATCTCTATCCCATTTTTAAGCAGGACGAAGAAAAGCAATGTCAACCGATTGGCAAAGGGCTTCCCGCCGGTCCCGGTGCTGCCTGCGGGAAAATCGTTCTGGCTCCGGATCGGGCCGTGGCGCTCAGGGCTGCGGGAGAACGGGTCGTGCTCGTCCGTAAAGAAACCAGCCCGGATGACATCCATGGTATGCACGCCTCGGAAGGATTTTTGACAGCGACGGGAGGCACGACCTCCCATGCGGCGGTGGTGGCGCGCCAAATGGGCAAGGTCTGCGTTGCCGGGTGCGAGGACATCGAGATCTTCGAGGAGGAAGCCAAAGTACGGATTGGGCCGTCGGTGTTCAAGGAAGGGGATTATATTTCCATTAGCGGATTTTCCGGTCTGGTCTACAGCGGGATGCTCTCCGTGGTTGAGTCGGAAGTGGTGCAGGTGATCCGGGGTACACTTCCCGCGGCTCGCTCCGGGAAGTTCCGCTATTTTTCCACGATTTTGAAATGGGCGGATGCGGTGCGGCACCTCAATGTGCGGGCCAATGCCGATGTCCCGGAACAGGCCCGCATTGCACGAGGGTTTGGGGCGGAGGGCATTGGTCTCTGTCGAACGGAGCACATGTTCTTTGCGGAAGATCGTGCGCCACTCATGCAGGCCATGATTCTGGCTTCAACCCACCAGGAACGGGAGCAGTATCTCGAACGCCTGCTTCCCCTCCAGAAAAAAGATTTCATAGGGCTGTATCGGGAAATGAAAGGGTATCCGGTCACTATTCGGCTTCTGGATCCGCCCTTGCATGAGTTTCTGCCGAAACGCGAACAACTGATGGTGGAGCTTGCCCGGGCCGAGGCCACGAACGCGGATTCCCCCGATCTGCAGGAAACGCGGAACATGCTGGCCCGCGTTGAAGAGTTGCATGAATTCAACCCCATGCTTGGGCTCAGGGGATGCCGCCTGGGTATTACGATGCCGGAAATCACTCGGATGCAGGTGCGTGCGATTATGGAAGCCGCTTGTGAGATGGCCAGGGAGTCAAAACGCATCGTGCCGGAAATCATGATCCCGCTGGTGGGCATGTCATCGGAAATGAAAGAGCAAAAAGCCCTGATTACGGAAGTGGCCGATGCCGTCATGAAACGGTACGGAAAAAAACTCACGTATCTGGTCGGGACCATGATTGAACTGCCTCGAGCTGCGGTCACGGCGCAGCAGATCGCCGAAGATGCGGAGTTCTTTTCTTTTGGCACGAATGACCTGACCCAAACCACCTACGGATTCTCCAGGGATGACGCAGCCAAGTTCACGGGTTTTTATCGCGAGCACAAGCTGCTGGAGTTTGATCCCTTTGCCGTGCTGGATCAGGAAGGCGTGGGAGCGGTCATGCGTTTGGCGATGCACGAAGGCCGTGTGACTCGTCCGGACCTGAAACTTGGGATCTGCGGGGAACATGGTGGGGAACCCAGTTCCGTCGAATTTTGCCACAACCTGGGTCTCGACTACGTGAGCTGTTCTCCGTATCGGGTGCCCATTGCCCGGCTGGCCGCCGCTCAGGCCACGTTGAAGGCAGAAGCCGAGCGGAAGGCTGCGAAGCCAACGCGCACGGCTGGCCGGGCGTCATCCAGGCCTTCTTCTGCGCGTCCCGTGACGTCCACGGTGTCCAGACCGAAGGTCAAGGCTCGGTCACGCAAGACACGCTCTCGTCGGTGAAGGACGTCGAGCCAGACGTCCGTTTCATGAAACAGGCCCTTGCACTCGGGGCTCGAGGACGAGGGACGACCAGCCCGAATCCCATGGTCGGTGCGGTGGTCGTGGCCGGGGGGAACGTCGTTGGGAGCGGGTATCATGCGCAAGCCGGCGGGCCTCATGCCGAAATCGTGGCCTTGCAACGAGCCAGGACCCGTGCTCGTCGGGCGACCCTCTACATCACACTGGAACCCTGTTGCCATACGGAGAAACGCACGCCGCCCTGCGTGCCGGCGATTATTGATGCCGGTGTGCAGCGTGTCGTCGTGGCGATGCGCGATCCTAATCCCCTGGTGTCGGGGCGTGGTATTCGGCAACTCAGACGGGCGGGGATTGTCGTTGACGTCGGGTGTCTCAAACAGGATGCGGCGAAACTCAATGAGGTCTATTGCCATTGGGTACAAACCGGCCGGCCCTTCGTCATACTGAAAGCGGGGATGACCCTTGACGGCAAAATTGCGACGGCGGCCGGCGTATCGCAGTGGATCACCGGAGCCGTGGCAAGAGCACATGTCCATCAACTGCGTGGCCGCGTGGACGCGATTGCTGTAGGTGTCAACACGGTGCTTCACGATGATCCCAGGTTAACGGTGAGGATCCCCGGGAGCAAACGACGTGCGTACTCCGCTCGTCCGCCGGTTCGGGTAGTGTTTGACAGCCGTCTTCGGATTCCCTCCACGGCACGTGTGTTGCGGGACGCGCCGCACGTTCCGACGGTCGTGGCCACGACGAAACTGGCCCTTCACCGAAACATTGAACGGTTGCGAACAATGGGCGTGGATGTCCTGACACTTGCTCAACGGGGGGGGCGTGTTTCCATTCACCGTTGCCTCCGGGCACTTGGCAAAAGGGGCGTGACCAGTCTGCTGGTGGAGGGTGGCGGTGAGCTGAACGCCAGTTTTCTGCGTGAGGGTCTGGTGAATCAGGTGTATCTGTACGTGGCGCCGATTCTGCTGGGAGGGCACAATGCCACGGGTCTGTTGGGCGGTCTCTCGCCCGGGAGCCTGGCTGATGCCGTAGCGGTGTCTGATATGCGGCTCCGGTTTCTTGGAGAGGATGTTCTGGTCACAGGATCCTTACCGGCCCGGGCCGTAAAGAGGAGCAGACTGTCACGGGTCGACACCACCGCATGTCCGTGACGGCGTGATGGAATGGGGCAGAAACAGAGAAACTGGATTCTACGTGCAACGTCGGGGAGGTCATGATGAAAAACATCGCCGTTATTCTGTCAGGTTGCGGGTTTCTGGATGGGTCGGAGATTACCGAAGCGATAAGTACACTGGTGGCGATTGGTCAGCGGGGTGCGGAGTATCGGTGTTTTGCGCCGAACAGGGACGCACCTGAAACGAATCATCTGACGCAGCAGCCAACCGGGCACAAGAGAAATGTCATGCAGGAGGCCGCCCGTATTGCGCGGGGCGAGATCCGCCCGCTTGAAGACCTTGCGGTGAAAGATTTTGACGCGCTGGCGATGCCTGGCGGGTATGGCGCGGCGCTTCATTTGAGTGATTTTGCGCAGAAGGGGAGTGGGGGCGTCGTTGATCCGCAGGTCCTTCGTATCGTGAACGAGTTTCACGAGGCCCGCAAACCCATTGCCGCGATTTGTATCGCGCCGGCCATTATGGCTCTGGCCTTCGGCAAACAGGGGGTCAACGTCACGATTGGCGACGATCAGGCCACGGCGTCGGAAATCGAAAAAACGGGAGCCAGACATGCCAGTTGTGCCGTGGAGAAGTTTGTCGTGGATTCAGCCAACAGGGTGATTACCACACCGGCCTATATGTACGGGACAGCGAAACCGCATCAGATCTTCGAGGGCATCGGCGGCGCGATTGACGCCCTGCTGAAGATGGCCTGACCCACGTACTGACTCGTTGACGCATTTTTGCGGAGAGATGATGAGCACAACACCAGGCGGAAAAACTACCACGGTGCCTGATGGAGAAATTTGTGATTACATTGACGATACATTCCGCAAGGACACGCCGGAAGAATATGTACGCCAAACCATTGAAAAACGGCTAGTCAATGAACACAAATACAAACGGGAACAAATCAAAATAGAGTTTGGTCTGAGACTCGGTTCCCGTCATCCTCGTGCGGATATTGTTGTCTTTCCTGAAAGCAGCCACACATTTACTCAAGGTGATATTTGGCTGATTGTTGAGTGCAAAAGCGAAGTCGTAGAACAAGGAAACAAAAAAGATGGGGTCGATCAACTTAAATCCTATATGAGTGCTTGCCCCAATTGTGAATGGGGTATGTGGACGAATGGGAAGTACAAAGAAGTCTTAAGAAAAGAACAAGAGAAAGGAAAGTACGTGTTCCGGGAATACAACGATATTCCCCCCGCCGACGGTTCTGTAGACGACATAGACAGACCCAAACGCAACAAATTGAAAAAAGCCTATGAAGACAATCTTGTGATGGTGTTCAAAACCTGTCACAACCATGTTTACATTACCGATGGGTTGCAGAAACAGCTGGCGTTTTTTGAACTGTTGAAACTTATCTTTTGCAAGACACTTGATGAACAGAATGTAGGGCAGCCACTGGAGTTTTATGCGACATCGCAAGAGCGAGCCAGTCCAGATGGGCAATTAACGGTTAAGAATCGTGTTAAGCAAATATTCGAAAAAGTTAAAAGACGGTTTCCGCAGATCTTCGGATCAAACGACGAAATTGAATTACTGCCCCGCTCTCTGTCGTGGATTGTTACAGAGTTACAACCTTACAGTTTGCTTGAAACCCATGTTGACGTAAAAGGTAAGGCCTATGAGGAACTGGTTGGTGCCAATTTACGGGGTGACAGGGGAGAATTTTTCACGCCAAGAAACATCATGCAGATGGCGGTGAAGATGATTAACCCGAAACCGGATGAAAAGGTTTGTGATCCCGCGTGTGGGACAGGCGGATTCCTGATTATGGCAATGACCCATGTTGTTGAGAAGCTGAAACATGAGGCAGAGAAAGATTTTGGAAAACCTGAAAGTGCATGGAAAGATACCGAAAGGGACAATTTTAGAGACAAGATCAAGGAGATCGCTCAGTCGAATTTTTATGGTTTCGACATCAATCCTGATCTCGTGAAAGCCACAAAGATGAACATGGTTATGAATAACGACGGTAGCGGTAATATCTATCGCAATGATTCATTGTTACCGCCACATGAATGGGCTTGGGAACTGAAACAGCAGTTAGCACAAGCGTTGCACATAGATTCTGGTAACATCAGCAATGCCCACAACATTGGTTTTTTTGATGTCGTTGTCACCAATCCGCCTTTTGGAAGCCGAATACCAATTAAAGGTGGCCACATTCTTGAACAGTTTAACCTCGGCTATATTTGGCGCAATGCGCGATACACTGTGAATAACCAGACAGGCTGGACTGTTTCGTCAGATTTTCAATCTTCGGTTCCACCCGAACAATTGTTTATTGAACGATGCCTTCAATTCCTGAAACCTGGGGGGCGATTAGCCATTGTCTTGCCTGATTCTATTTTGAGTAATCCCAGCCTTGTCTACGTTCGCCACTGGTTGACCAGAAAAGCACGAATACTGGCGAGTGTGGATTTGCCAGTAGACACTTTTCAGCCTGGGAATGGTACGCAAACATCTGTCCTAATCATTCAGAAAAAGACCGAAAAGGAAATACAGGTTGAGCAAGGTACAGGAAAGATAAGGCCCTACAATGTCTTTATGACGATGGTAGAGAGGGTCGGCCATGACAAACGTGGCAATACGATATTCCAGCGTGATGACCACGGCAATGAAATTTGGGTTTCTCAAGGATCAAGCATTAACAAAACGGACACAACCGCTAAGGCAGCAACTAGAACCCGTATTATTGACGACCAGAGCCGTGAAGTTCCAGGTTTGTTTGCAGAATGGAAGAAACAAGAAGGATTGCCATGGTAGGACAGCCATTGCAATCTGCGGCATCTTTTAACCAAATCTTCACCCCACCCCTTAAGTTCACGGTGGTCTCCGTAGAAGAAATCATTGCAAACGATTACAGGATGGATGCGAGTTTTTACGGGACAGAAGGAAGACTGGTCAGAAGGGATTTGGAAAAATGTAAATGGGATACTGTCAATTTAAAGGATTTTGTAAGGGACACATTTTATCTGAACAGATTCAGGCGGATTTATGTTGATAAAGGCAAGGGAATACCTTTCATTCTGCCTTCTCAAATAACAGAACTTTATCCGAGAGCCGTTAAGTTTATTTCTGCTGCAACAGATACTGATATTGAAAGCACACGGGTTAAGAAAGGTCATGTGCTTCTAACATGTTCCGGCACGATTGGTGTTGCTTCGTATGTAAGCAGGGCACTTCACAATCAATCATTATCGCATGATGTTATACGGATTGAGGCAGGGGAATATTCAGGCTACGTTTATGCCTACTTGAAGTCAAAGACAGGAAGATTGCTGGTTGAAACGAATAACTACGGTTCAGTTGTCAGCCATATAGAGCCGGAGCATCTCAACAACATTCCTATCCCTGACCCTCCATCGGTGCTGAAACAGGAAATTCACAACCTGATTGAATCATCCTTCAATCTGCGGGATGAATCCAATGAATTGATGGATGAAGCACAAACCTTGCTCAAAGATGCCCTGCAGTTACCTGGCATTGAAAAGCTACACGCGCAAGCCAATCAGTTTGATAACAAGGCAGGTGTTCTGAATTACTCCGTACCTTCAGACCGATTAGACTATCGTTTGGATGCCTCATATCATGTTCCCGTTGTTCAATTAATTGAGCAATGTCTGCACAAGAACGCAAAGGAGGTAACCTCAATCGGGGACACAAGGATAAGCCGGTCCGTTATTCTACCCGGGCGTTTCAAGAAGGTTTACATTCGGGAAGAACATGGCGTTCCGTTCTTTGGTGGAAAGTCAATTTATGAACTTGATCCAGGCAGTAAAAAATATCTGTCCTTGGTGCATCATGCAGACCGAATCAAAACCCAATTAATCTTGCGTGAGAATATGACCCTGATTACACGCAGCGGAACGGTTGGGAAAGTAGCGATTGTGCCTGAGCATTGGGAAAGTTGGACGGCCAATGAGCACATTATTCGAGTTGTGCCTGCACATGACGACATAGCAGGTTACATGTATGCCTGGTTAAGCAGTGACTATGCCTGTCCCTTAATAACCCGCTTTACCTATGGAGCCGTTATTGACGAAATTGATGGTAAACAGGTTTCACAAATAGCCATTCCTTTGCTGGAAGATGCTGATGTGCAAAAAACAATTAACGATAAGGTATTGAAAGCAAACAGCAAACGGGTCGAAGCCTGGGATCTGGAACAACAGGCACTGAATATCCTCGATGAGAAAGTCGTTTCTGCACAATAAAGCCGTCGACAAGGGCTATGCTGTTCGCAAGGCCCTACCATTCCCTGTCGCTGCCAGTTTGATCGTTTGAGAGAGCGAGGAGAAATGAATTCTGCAGATTGGTCAATCAGCGATTATGCCGCGTGGTGGGGATCGGGGATTGGGACATTGACCTTCGGGTGGACTATCTTCAGGGAATGGCGATCTGGCCCACGCATTGATCTGCGAGTTAGCCCCAATATGGTGTTATTGCCCGACACCCCTGATACTCAAAACACAACCTATATACAGGTAAAAGCAGTAAACATTGGAAAAGCTGCAACAACAATCACTAATTTTCACGGGTGCCATTCATCTGATAAAGGGAAACGACAAAACTTTGTCATACCCCCAATGCCGCTTTCGGACACTCTTCCATATGTTCTCAAACCAGGTGAAGAATGGAAACATCTGGTTGATCAGTCGGGCATGCAAAGGCAATTGGGTAGCGGGTATGTGTACCTTGCTGTCACCCACAATCAGCGCAAGAGTCCTGTCTATGCAAAAAAAGTGCGAATATAATGCCCAACGGGATTAAAAAGCCGTGGCGTCATAATGCCCCGCTCCACACAGGAACCGACACCCATGCGCATTGTCTCCTTGCTCCCGAGTGCGACGGAAATCATTTGTGAGTTGGGCTTAGGCAAACAGTTGGTCGGGGTGACGCACGAGTGTGATTTTCCATCATTCGTCAAAGACCTGCCGAACGTCACCCGCACGCTCATTCCCTCTGATGCCTCGAGTGCCGAAATAGACGATCTTGTCCGGAAGCAACTGCAGACGACGCGGGCGTTGTACAGGCTTGACATCCCGACACTGGAGTCATTGCGTCCGGACCTGATCGTGACGCAAGCCCTGTGTGAAGTGTGCGCAGTGGCAGAAGCCGAGGTGCAGGACGCGGTCTGCTCGCTCTCCTGTCGTCCCACGGTGGTCAGCTTGGAGCCGCAAACCCTTTCGCAGGTCTTTGACACGATACACCAGGTGGCGGAGGCCGCTGGCGTGCAGCACGTTGGTCACGAGTGCGTGGCACGGCTGACGGAGCGCGTCGAGGCGGTCGTTGCCCGTTCCTCCGTCCTGCCACACCGTCCACGTGTCACGCTGATGGAGTGGTTGGATCCTCCCTTTTCCTGCGGGCACTGGAGCCCGGAACTGGTGCGGCTGGCAGGCGGCATTGAGGGGCTTGGCCAAGAAGGCCAGCCCAGTCGGACTGTGCACTGGAACGAAGTCGCCGCCTGGCAGCCGGAGGTGGTCGTGATCGCGTGCTGCGGTTTCGATCTGGATCGCACAATGCGGGACGTGCAGAGGCTTCCCGCTGTCCCTGAATGGCGGGATCTGCCCGCTGTTCGCTCTGGCAGAGTCTATGTCGCCAACGGATCGCATTATTTCAGCCGACCAGGGCCGCGTCTGGTGGAGAGTCTGGAGATGATGGCGCATGCGTTGCACCCTGACACGCATCCTCTGCCTGCCGGAGTGCCACCTGTGCGTTGCCTGACCGATGCGACAACCGTCCATCCCCATTCCGTCTGACGCCGTGCCGCGTCCCACCCGCCTGAACGACACGGGTACGCTTCGTCTTGCCGTCCTGGTGCTTGTTGCCCTGTGTACCATGGCCGGGGCCGGCCTCGGTGCCGGTACGCATGAAGACGCACCGCCTGATTTTGCGCTGGCCCATGTGTATCGGCCCGGCGATGAGACGGTCAATCTTGCCGAGTACTGGATGAGTGAAAAATACGATGGCGTGCGTGCCCTGTGGGACGGTCGGCGTCTGATCTCGCGCGGAGGCAAACCGTTCGCCGCGCCGGCCTGGTTCGTTGACGCATTGCCCGCCGCCGTACTGGATGGTGAATTATGGCTGGGGCGCGGGCGCTTTGAAGATACTACCTCCGTCGTCCGCCGCAGTCGCCCGCACGAAGGATGGCGGGATATTCGATACATGGTGTTTGATTTGCCCGAACATGGCGGGGTCTTTCGCGAACGGTACGCCGCGCTGATTGCGCTGGCGGCGGAACACCCCGGCCGCTACTGGCGCGTGGCGCCACACGAGCCGATTGAATCGCATGCGGCACTGGAACAACGCTTTGCCGACATCACCGCTGGCGGCGGGGAAGGCCTGATCCTGCGGCGGGTCGTGTCACGTCACCACGGCGGCAGAAGCGACGATTTACTCAAATACAAACGCTTCACCGATGCCGACGCCGTGGTCGTGGGCCACAATCCCGGCAAGGGCAAATACACGGGCTTGCTTGGCTCGCTGCGCGTGCGCGCCAGTGACGGCACGGTGTTCAATGTCGGGAGCGGCCTGTCCGATGCCCAGCGCCGCCACCCGCCGCCTGTCGGGGCGACCATCACCTACAAATACCAAGGCCTGACCGGAGACGGCCTTCCTCGTTTCCCGGTGTTCCTGCGTCTGCGCCGTGACGTGCCGGAAGATGTCGTGACGGAGACACGATGAGCGTGCGGGTCCTCCGCACCCGTTTGTCCCGTCGGGCCTGTCCCCGCATGTGCTTCTCCCCTCACAGGATATGGCTGCCGGTGAGTCGTCTGGCGATGCGTCTCTGGCTTGTCGGGCTTGTGGTGGGCTGGAGCATGACGGCCTGTTCCGGTGCATGGGCACAGACCACGACGTCCGGTGCGGCGACCGGGTCCGACCGGATGTCCGACCTGCCCCTGGTCACACTCGTCGAGCGCTATCTTGCGACGACGGATCGTGTGCAGGCGGAACCATGGCTACGGGCGATTCTGGCGCATACCGATACGAGCCTGGCTCGCGTCAGTCACCTGCTCCGATCGTACCGGCCCTATGGCCCCGCTGCGGTGGGCATGCTGCCTGGTCAGCCGGTGCAGGTTCGCGGGAAAACCTTGTCGTACGGGTTGTTTGTGCCGCGTGCCCATGACGCCGACGTGGCGCTGCCGCTGGTGGTCTGTCTGCACGGTGCCGGGTTTACGGGTGATGCCTATCTGGAGCGGTGGGCCTCGCGGTTGGGCGACGACGTTATCCTGGCCTGTCCCACGTTCACGATGGGGGCATGGTGGACCCGGATCGCCGAAGAACTGGTGCTGGCGACCATCAACGATGTGCGCGCCACCTATCGCATTGATCCCGACCGGATCTATCTGACCGGCATGTCCAATGGCGGCGTCGGCGCGTGGATCATCGGCATGCATCATGCGCCCCTGTTTGCCGCGGTGGCGCCCATGGCCGGCGGCATTGACGACGTGTTATTCCCGTTTCTGGCCAATCTTCGGCAGACGCCGGTGTATGTGATTCACGGGAGCCGGGATGCCATCATGCCCGTCCAGCTGAGCCGGGCCATTACCAGCGAGTTGACGCGACTGGGCATTGCTCACACGTATCGTGAACATGACAGGTCGCATCCCCATGCCGGCGGGCATTTTTTCCCTCGACAGGAGCTGCCGGCCCTGCTGGAGTGGCTGGGGAAGCAGCGACGTCATCCCTATCCGCGACGAGTGACCGTGGTGCGGGACGCGAGTCATCTGGAGGATTTCGGCTGGGTGCGCATTGATGCCACCGACCGGATTGCCATGTTTTCGGAACGGATGGTGGATCATGTGGATGCGTTGATACACAACAGAGTCTATGCCTCGCTGGACGCCACGATCACGCGTCCCAATCACATTGACGTGCAGGTCACACGTGTCCGTCGTTATACATTGCTGTTGAATGAAGCGCTGGTGGATTTTTCGCAGCCCGTGACCGTGGTGACCAATGGCCGCACGACGTTTGATGGCCAGGTGTCCCCGCACGTGGAGGTGCTGTTGCGCGAGGCGCGGCGGCGCGGGAATGCGGACCGACTCTTTCCCGCCCGACTGACAATGGATGTGCCATTCTGACTGTTCTCCTTGGGCAAGCCTCCTCCGTCATTCCCGCAGTGTGTTGAGCGGGAATCCAGGGGGGGGCAGGGGCATGCATAATGGAGGTGCCATTCTGACTGTTCCCCTTGGTCAAGCCCCCTCCGTCATTCCCGGCAAGCCTCCTCCGTCATTCCCGCAGTGTGTTGAGCGGGAATCCAGGGGGGGCAGCAGGGGCATGCATAATGGAGGTACCATTCTGACTGTTCCCCTTGGGCAAGCCCCCTCCGTCATTCCCGGCAAGCCTCCTCCGTCATTCCCGCAGTGTGTTGAGCGGGAATCCAGGGGGGGGGCAGGGGCATGCATAATGGAGGTACCATTCTGACTGTTCTCCTTGGGCAAGCCTCCTCCGTCATTCCCGCAGTGTGTTGAGCGGGAATCCAGGGGGGCGCCAGGGGCATACATGTATCGGTACGTTTACCTGTTCACTGGTCATGGCTGAAGCACTGGCTGTTCTTGGAACGGCGTCTGATGTCGGCAAAAGTCTCGTGACGGCCGGCCTTGGCCGCCTGCTTTTAAGAAGGGGCGTGCGTGTGGCGCCGTTCAAGGCGCAGAACATGTCGCTGAACTCGTTTGTGACCGTCGAGGGTGGTGAAATGGGGCGGGCACAGGTCGTCCAGGCCCAGGCCTGCGGTGTGCGCCCGCATGTGGACATGAACCCGATTCTCCTGAAGCCGGAAGGCGAACAGCGATCGCAGGTCGTGGTGCAGGGTGTCGTCTGGGGGACGCGGGATGCCGGCGCGTATTTTGATGACCAGGCGGAGCTGTTCGGCGTGGTGCGCGACAGCTATGCGCGTCTGGCGGCCGACTGTGAGGTGATGCTGATTGAAGGCGCCGGCAGTGCGGCCGAGTTGAATCTGCGGGACCGGGATCTGGTCAACTGGCCAGTGGTGCATATGGCTGATGCCAGGGTGATTCTCGTGGCCGATATTGACCGTGGAGGCGTCTTTGCTCAGGTCATCGGCACGCTGGATTTACTGGCGCCGCCGGAACGTGCGCGTGTGCTGGGTGTGGTGGTCAACAAATTCCGAGGTGATCAGCGTCTCTTTGACGATGGCGTTGCCATCCTGGAGGAGCGGACAGGGCTTCCCGTGCTTGGTGTCGTGCCGTTCATGCGTGAAGTGTGGATCGATCAGGAAGACAGTGTGGTGATTGAATCGGAATCCGAAACGCCGTTTTCCCGTGAGACGGTGAACGTGGCTGTCGTGCTGCTGCCTCGCATGAGCAACTTTACCGACTTGAACGCCCTGGCCGCAGAGCCTGACGTGGTGGTGCGGTATGTTGGGCGAGCACGGGCCCTGGCCGATGCAGATGTCATCATCCTGCCGGGCAGCAAACACGTGATGCAGGATCTTCGTTACGTGCGGGAAAACGGGTTTGCCGAAATCCTGACGTTGCCGGGGGCGCATCACCTGGAGGTGGTGGGGTTATGCGGAGGATTGCAGATGCTGGGGGAATGGATTGCCGATCCGCATCAGGTCGAAGGCGGCGGAGAGGCTGAAGGGCTGTGTCTGTTGCCCGTGCGGACCGAACTGCATCCCGTGAAACAGACCGCGCAGGTGATGGCGCAACCACTGCTGCCCGGCCTGTCTGAGTCCGCAATGGTGCATGGCTATGAAATACACATGGGGGTGACGCATCGTCGTCGGGGCGTTCCCTGTTTCCGAATTGTTGAAGAGACGGGCGTGCGGGAGGACGGAGCGATGTCCGCTGATGGTCTGGTGTGGGGTACGTATCTCCACGGCGTCTTTGATGCGCCGTCTTTCCGTCGCGCCTGGATTAACCGGGCACGTGCGCGAAAAGGTCTGGCACCGCGCCCTGTGTCCGATTCCGAACAGGTGACCCGGCGGCTCGCGTCTGCGATTGATCGCTGGGCTGATCACGTCGAGCAGCACGTTGACATGAAGACCATCCTTGAAGCGTTGCGCCTGTCCGTTGCTGGATAGACGTGGGAACCTGTGGTGCCGTGGACGTGCCCTCCTGTCCGGCGTTATTTTTCCTGGGGCTTTGTCAGGGTCATGGTAACGTAATCGAGGTAAAATGTGCGTGACCTGTTGATTATAAATGTCAAATCGGTATATTTTCTATTCTCGAGTCTCAGAGGCGAAATTTCGCCACATTGTGCGGGCTGTTCGCGCTCGGCTTGAACTGCCGCCTTGACCGGACTCGGTCGTGTGTCCATCAACCGCCATCTGACTGCGTTGCGCCGGTGCGTGGCTTGGCACGGCGATCAGATCCAGCCGATGGGCGGAGAAATTGAAGTGGATGAATCCTCCTTCGGCGCACCGCGGGCGGGGCAAGCGCGGGCGCGGCGCCTTCGGCAAAACCGCCGTCTTCGGCCTTTTCAAACGCCATGACCAAATGTATACCGAAATCGTGCCGGACTGTCAGAAAGCCACGCTGCAAGCCATTATCCGCAGGTGGGTGAGCATGGACAGTGTGCGGTACTCGGACGGCTGGCGCGGCTATGATGGCACCTGGTGGATGTGGGGTACGGCCGGCACTTTCAAAGTCGATCATGGGCGCGATGAGTTCGTGCGCGGGGGCGTGCCCATCATACGGCATCGAGGGCTTCTGGGGCTTCGCGAAAAGCCGCTTGGCGAAGTTCCGCGGCATGAACCAGCAAACCTTCTACCTGCACCTCAAAGAATGTGAATTCAGGTTCAATCACCGACACAACGAGATCTGTCAAATCTTGCTCAAATCGTGCAGGGAAAACCCAATTATCTTGACCCTTCCCTGAAAAAGAGTGGTCAATGTGGGTATGTTCTGTTCCGGATGGCAAATCGCCTGATGGTCCGATGACGAGATCGGGAGAGCGGGGCATTGACGAGGCGTCGCAAAAAACAGCATGAATCCGAAACACCGCGAGATGTCCCGGCCAAAGTGTGGACGCTCGTGTTCCTCGTCGTCCTGCTGAGCACGCAGCTGGTCAATCTGGACCGGGACGTTATTTATTTAATGCCCCGCGTTCTCAATAACGACGAGAGCACCTTCATCCTCATGGCATCCGGTCTTCTGCACGGGCAACTTCCCTATGTCGACCTGTATGACATCAAGCCGCCAGTCCTGTTCCTGGCACTCGCGGGGGTGATGTCCCTGTTTGGCGAGTCGCTGTCGGTCGTGCGCCACTTTGGCACCTTCTGCCTGCTGGTGGCCGCCGTGGCGAGTTATGGCATCGTCGTACGCCACACGACATCGTGGGTCGCCGGCCTGTCCATTGCGGCGTTGATGACACTGACCGGTGTTCCGGATTTCCAGTCGACGATGGCCGAAACGGTGGCCATTGCCCTGCTGATGCCTGCCCTCTGGTTGCTCGTCGCCAGGCGCGGCGTCCTGTGGGCGATCTTCCTCGTCGGGGTTCTTGTCTCGTCGGCCACGCTCGTGCGAACGAATGTGGCCTATGGGGCCCTGGCCCTGGGCGGCTACTACCTCTGGTACTGGTGGCGGGGGCGCCCCGAGGTGTCTCTGTGGGAACCCGTTGTCTATGGCGCGGGAGGGCTGGTGCCGCTGGTGCTCGTGGTCTGGGTCTACTGGCGTGCGGATGCTCTGGATGAGTTCATGTTTGTCAATGTGACGCTGATAGGGAGCTATGCCTACGGACAGCTCGGTGTCATGCATGCCTTCTGGAAGTTCGTGGATGTGCTCCTGTCTCAAGATTTCGTCACCCGCTATACTTTCTTGATGACCGTGTTCATCATCGGAGGGCTGTGCCTCTGGGTCGTGAACGGGAAAAAGGCCAGGCTGTGGGAGGACAGTGGCCCGCTTGTGCTGGTCTTCGGTGCCTTGGGGTTGTCTATCCTGCAGTCTGGCCAGGCGCATATGCATTATCTGCTGCAACTGTTTCCCCTGGTTGCGGTCTTCACGACTCTCGGCTTCGGCACACTCACACTCCGCGTGTGCTGGAAGGGAAAAGCGGCGTGGGTCGGGGTGGTTCTGGCCGTGCTGGTACTTATCACTGGCCTGATACGTTACGGGAGCGAAAGCGTCAACCATGTTGTGAGCCAGTGGGATTCGCTCGGGCGAACCCCGTTGCAACGCGTCGCGGATCTCATCCGCGAGGATGACGGTGGGGGCACGGTCTTCGCTCCTACCCACCATCTCATCTACTGGTATCTGAACCAGCCGCCGCCATCGAAAGTGGTTCATCCGGACTCACTGTACTCCCTGGGGCCGGGGGGTACCTTCTGGGGCCTGGTTGAACATGGCTATCTGCCCGAGGATGAGTTCCAACGGGTCATGACAGATGATTATGATTATATCGTCCTCGCCACCGACGTCAGCGCGTGGCAATTTATGTCTCCCTCGGTGCAGGAGTGGTTTGATGCTAAACTGGCAATGGATTATGTCCGATGGAAAGAAGTCCCGGCGTTTCCCCGCTGGGACGTCGTCCCGGGGTTCGTGATCTACAAACGACGGTGACGGTGGTGCAGGCGACAAGCGAACTGTCGGCGACCACAGCCCGTCTGCGTCATCCGCGGAAAGCCGGGGTGGGCAATCATCGCCTGCACATCGAGGTCTTCGCCGGACACTTCCGCAACGTCTGCAGGGCGCCTGTTCGTGGCTTGACAACGGATGACGGGTTTCCCTACATTCCTCCCTCGTTGAAACAATGAGAGGCACGGGTACAGGGAAGAAGGTGCGAATCCTTCGCGGTCCCGCCGCTGTAACCGGACACGAACCCCGCATATGTCACTGTCACATTCGGTTATGCCTCCCCATCCGTCCCCTGGTCAAAAGCCCCCCCTCCGTCATTCCCGCAGTGAGTTGAGCGGGAATCCAGGGGGGCGCCAGGGGCATGCATTCCTGCGAACGCAGGAATTCAGGGGGGCATGAAACGTTGTGATGGGAAGGCGTGGGAAGTAGGTTAGGATCCGGAAGCCAGAAGACCGACCCGTGCTGGAATGTCGTTTCCGCCGTTCGCATGAGGACACGGGAACGGCATTCACGACCTTCGAACCCTCGTGGGCTGGGGAACGGGTGAGGATGAAGTTGCCGGTGCAATCCTCAAGGTCGTTGAGGCCTTGGGGATTTTTTTTATGCCCCCCCTCTGTCATTCCTGCGAACGCAGGAATCCAGGGGTGGGGGGCGTGAAACGTATGGTAGCGGGGTGTTGGCTGTTCCTGCCGTGCCGGGATGCGCGTGAGAAGCGGCGGCCGTGTCACCCCGTTCACGTTGGCGTGACCGGTCTCGTTCTGGTGCTGCTGGCCTGTACCCCTCTGTTCGGTTTCTCCGACCACTCCTCGATCATGAAACGTCGTCAACAGGGAATTCTGACAGGGATGCCCTTTATGGCCAACGTGGCCACGCGGACGTTTGTGGATGATACCGGCCGGAAACTGTACCTGTCGGATCCTCCGACACGTGTGATTTCTCTCATGCCCAGCATTACGGAGATGGTGTTTGCCATTGGCGCGGGCGACGCGGTCATCGGTGTGACGCAATGGTGCGATTATCCGCCGGAGGCCAGGACCAGGGCGAAGGTGGGCGATATGCGCCCGAATATCGAAGCCATCCTGGCCCTTGAGCCGGATCTGGTGCTGGCTGTGGATGCGGTTCGGAACGATGCGCTGGAGACGTTACGGCGCCTGAAAATTCCGTTGTTCATCATGAACACCGCCTCGCTGGAACATGTGTATGCCCACATGCAGACGCTGGGACGGATGTTCCGACGCGTTCCGGAAGCCAATGCGATGGTCCATGCCATGCGTGCGAAGGTTCAGGCCATTGTCGAGAAGACCCGGTCCGTGTCCAGACCTCGTGTCCTGTACGTGTTGTCTGAGCGGCCGTTTATCAGCGTGGCCAGGGGAAGTTTTGTGCATCAGATTCTTGAGCTGGCCGGTGCGGACAATATCGCCAAGGACGCCGGCACAGCCTGGCCCCGTTTGAGCATGGAGGTGGTGCTGCAGAAAGACCCCGAAATTCTTCTGTTGCCTCCACGGGACGATGATGCGTCCGCCGGGTCCGGGACGGAACAGTGGACGCAATGGTCCACGCTCACGGCAGTGAAACATAACCGGGTGCATTTTATACCCCGGATCATCGTCAACAGACCTGGGCCGCGGCTCGTGCAGGGCCTCGCGGCACTGGCCAGGCTGATTCATCCGGAGCTTTTTCAGGAGGACTGATCGGTGAGCAACACGCACATTCCCGCTTCCACATGGCCGGCCGGCACGCGGTCCGGGGCGGGACAGTCCGATCGTCTCATGAGGCACCTGTCGGTGGGGCGCTGGGTGATCGGGGTAACGAGCCTGGCGATGTCGAGTCTGTTCATCGGGGTCGTGTGCCTTGCCGTAGGGGCCGAATCGGTGGCCGTTGGAACCATCCTGCGGATTGCGGGAATGGTGCTTCAGGGAGATGGTGACGCACTCGAATCCGTTGGTGCGTCCAGTGTCATCCTGTTGCAGTTTCGTCTTCCACGCCTCGGCCTGGCGTTCCTGGTCGGGAGCTCGCTGGCCGTCGTGGGGGCAAGCTTGCAGGCGCTTCTGCGAAATCCTCTGGCCGAGCCGTATGTGCTGGGTATTTCCAGCGGGGCGGCCTTTGGGGCGACGGTGGGTCTGTTGCTCGGGGTCGGCGGAACGGTCCTGGGCCTGTCGGTGCTTCCGGTATGGGCGTTTTGCGGAGGCCTGTTGTCTATTCTGGTCGTGTATCGGATCAGCGTGACATATCGCATGTTGTCGGTCCACACGCTGTTACTGGCCGGCGTGATTCTGAACGCGTTGTTTTCGGCGCTGATCATGTTTGTGGTGTCTCTTGCCGATCCCACGCAGGCGTTCAAAATCATGATGTGGTTGATGGGCACGATCGTTGCGCCGTCGTATTCCACGTTGCTCTGGCTTGCCGTGTGGCTGGGCGCCGGCGGCACGGTGCTGTTCTGGCTGGCTCGTTCGCTCAACGTGCTGACCATGGGCGAGGAAACCTCGAGGGCGTTGGGCGTTGAAGTTGAACGGGTCAAAAAGCTCATCTTTGTCGTGTCAGCCCTGATGACCGGTGCCGTCGTGTCGCTTGCCGGTCTCATCGGTTTCGTCGGCATGGTCGTGCCTCATGTGGTTCGCATGATCGCCGGCGCGGACCACCGTCTCCTGTTGCCGGCGTCTGCTCTGGTGGGCGGATCGTTTCTGATGGTGGCCGATACCATTGCCCGCACGGCGTTGTCGCCGACGGAACTGCCGGTGGGGGTGGTGACGGCTCTCACCGGGGGGCCTGTCTTCATGTATCTGTTAGTGAAACGTCGTGCCGGAGTCGCAGTATGACGGAGACGGCAGCAACTGTCCCCGCGTTCTCTGTTCGGGGCCTGTCTTTCCGGTACGATCATGCGCCGGATTGCCGATGGGCGCTCAGGCATGTTCAGTATGCCGTCGAGGCCGGCACCATTGTCGGTATCATCGGGCCAAACGGGTCAGGAAAAACCTCCCTGCTCAAATTGTTGATGAAGCTGTTGCATCCGGAGTCCGGGGAGATTCGCGTGTTTGGAAAGGACATCGAGACAGTGTCGCCGGCCACACTTGCCCGGCGGATCGCGTTCGTGCCGCAAGAGACACCCCAGCTGTTTCCATTCACCTTGGGCGAACTGGTGCTGATGGGACGGTTTCCTTTTCATCAACCGTTCGCGGGATGGGGGTGGGACGCGGCCGATGACGTTCGGCATGCAACCCGGGCCATGCACAGCATGGAGATTGCCTCGCTGGCCAATCGCATGATGTCGGACGTGTCGGGCGGCGAACGGCAACGGGCGATGATTGCGCGGGCGTTGACGCAGGATGCCGACGTGCTGCTCCTGGATGAACCGACCGCGTTTCTGGATCTCCACCATCAGCTCGACATTGCCCGCAAACTGCGGCAACTGAATCGGGAACAGGGCTTAACGGTGGTGATGGTCTCTCATGATTTGAATCTGGCCAGTCAGTGTTGCGATCAACTGCTGCTCCTGCACCAGGGAGAAATCGCTGCTCAGGGGCATCCGGCCGACGTGATTCGATCCGATGTGCTGGAACCTGTTTATCGCTGCGAAGTGATCGTGGATCAGCATCCCCGATCTCATGCACCGCGGGTCGCGGTGCCTGTGTAAGGCCCCTTGTGCCGCGTTCCGGCCGAGGGAAGTATCATGCGAAGGGCTGTGGCCCTTCATACGGTTCAACCAGTCACGAAAGGAAGGGATCGAGGAACTATTACGGCATGCCCCCCCTCCGTCATGCCTGCGCACGCAGGCATCCAGGGGTGGGGGGTGTGAAACGCATGTGTCGGGGAAGATGGTGCAACTCCATCACGGTGCCGCCACTGTAAGCGGGGAGTCACGCTGCGGGCATACCACTGGACGACGACGCGATACGCGAGCCGATGGCTCGGGATCGCGGAGCTGCCGGGAAGGTGCAGCGGAGCCATGATCCGCAAGTCAGGAGACCCAGCTGCCGTTGTCACTTCTCAACCCACCCTTCGAGCCAAAGGGGAGGTGTATCATGTTGTGTCATCCGTTACAGGTTGTCTGTCTGGCTGTTCTGCTGGGTATTCCGTTGTTCCCGTCATGGGCCTTCGGTCAGGCGTCTTCCGATGATTCGGATGTTCAGACACTGGAACAGGTGGTCGTGAGCGCCACCAAAACCGAGGTTCCCCTTCGCAAGACCACCAGTGCGGTCGAAGTGTGGACCGCGGAAGACCTGGAACGCAGACAGATCAAGACGGTGGTGGAAGCACTGCGGTTGTCGCAGGGCATGGTGGTCACGCAGAACGGCGGCCCGGGCGGGCTCGCCACGGTGCGGATCCGGGGCGGGAGTTCCAGTCAGACGCTGGTCCTGATTGATGGTGCCATTGTGAACAACGCGCGCGGGGGGATTTTTGACTTCAGCGATTTAACGGTGGACAACATTGCCAAAATTGAAATCGTTCGGGGGGCACAGAGTACCGTATGGGGCTCAGACGCGATGGGTGGTGTCATTTCCATTACCACGAAACGAGGCTACGGGCGGCCGAAGGTGGGTGGGTTTTTTGAATACGGAGCCTTTAACACGATACGGGAAGGGGGGAGCCTGTCCGGGCAGAAGGGCCAGGTTGATTTTTCTCTCGTACTCTCCCGCTGGGATACCTCGAACATTTCCGCGATTAATTATCGAAGAGGGGCTTCCGAACGCGATTCGTACCGGAACTGGCAGGGTTCGGGCAGGATTGGCACGGCCCTTCCCGCCGATGGCCGGTTCGACTTTACGGTCAGGTGGTCGAATGGTTCGGTGAATATTGACAACTCTTTTGGCCCGGCCGACGTGTATAAGGCCAAAACGGACACCCGACGTTTTGTGTTCAGCGGCACATGGCGGCAACCGCTGACCAGCTGGTGGACCCATGTGCTGACGCTGTCTCGTGCCCAGTCCACCTCCGTGAACCATCCGGGCACGTTGCAGCGCAATACGCAAACTGGTGTGGTGGGGGTACCCTTTGGAAGCCCGAGTGAGGGCCGTGAGCTGACAAACAGGGTCGAGAGTCAACATGACTTCCGACTCAACCGGTACGTCACGCTGATGGTGGGCTATCAGTTTCGTGACGCACAGCAGACGTCTTCGCCAGCGAAGATCAATGCGTCCCATGCCGGCTTCGGTCAGATACAATTCAACCTGTGGGATCGCGTCTTTGCCACGGCAGGGCTGCGGCATGATGCCTTCAATACCTTTGGCAATGCGACCACGTATCGCGTGACCGGAGGGTATGTGTTCTCCACTGTCTTTGGCGAGGCGAAAATTCGCAGCAGTTATGCGACAGGATTTCGGGCACCAAACATCAACGAATTGTTTTTCCCTGACTTTGGCAATCCTGATTTGCGGCCGGAAAAAAGCCGGAGTTTCGACGTGGGCGTTGACCAGAGCTTTTTTGATGAACGAGTGACTATTGGTGCAGGCTACTTCTGGAATCGGTATCGCCAGCTCATTCAGACGATTCGGAGTGCAGCGATATGTGGAACCGGGACGTACGGCCCCAATTTTTGTCCTGCCAATGCCGCGTCCGCCAAATCCCAGGGATGGGAATTGTCGGCCGATGTGGTGGTGATGCGGGATCGTCCCTGGACAAAACGACTGGAACTTCAATGGCGTTATACCGTGACCCTGGCACGTGACCTGGACACGACCAGGAGGTTGATCCGGAGACCTGCGGATCAGGCCACTGTCAGTGTGTTGTATCAGCCGGTTGCTCCCCTGACTATGACGCTGGATTTCCGTTTCGTAGGCTCGCAGTTTGATGATCTGAATAATACGAGGGGGCCTGATGGATTCACGGTGTTTGGCCTGGCAGCGACCTATGACATTTCCAGGCAGGTTCAGGCCTACGTTCGTGTGGATAATCTGTTGGATGAAGAATATGAGGAAGTGTTGAATTTTGGAACGCCAGGACGGTCGGTCTTCGGCGGGCTTCGCGTGAATTTTGACATGCCCTTTCTGTAAGGGGCAGGCTGGGCGAACGGCCGGCACGCACACCCCGCTCCCGTGCGCGAGGTGTCGGGGCGGACAGCGAGAATTGACCCATGAGAATTTCCAAAGTCTATACGAGAACCGGCGATGGCGGACAGACACACCTGGCCGGGGGGCAGCGGGTCGAAAAAGACGCCGTACGGGTGGAGGCTTACGGGACCGTTGATGAACTCAATGCCATCATCGGGTTGGTGCGAGCGTTTAATGATGGCCAACAGGGCGGGATGTCCCGTCAACTGGAAGAACAGATGAAGTGGGTTCAGCATAAACTCTTTGACATTGGCGGCCTGCTCGCGACGGCTCCGGGGCAGCAATTTCGGAACATGCCGACGGTCACTCCGGGAGATGTCGAACGACTGGAGCAGTGGATTGACCGGTGCCAGCAGGACCTGGAACCGTTACAGGAATTCCTGTTGCCGGGAGGGGGGAAGGTGCCCGGATTCCTGCATCAGGCCAGGACGGTGGCCCGTCGGGCCGAACGCCGGTGTGTCTGCCTGGTTCGTGAAGAATCCATTGCGCCTCACATCATTCCGTTTCTGAACCGGTTGAGCGACATGCTGTTTGTACTGGCACGGTGGGTGGGGCACCGGACCGGAGAGCCGGAACTGTTATGGGAACGGTCGGTGTCAGAAGCATCGTAGGTCTTGGCGCGTTAGGGCTTCTGGTGATCGCGGGATTTATGTTTTCTAGGCCCGCAGGTCATACCCCCGCGGTCCCGGATGACGCCCAGGCCCGCGAAGCCCTGGAGCTGGTGCGTTCGCATCCTGCCCGTAATGATCCCACGTTGGAACAGGCGATTACCCGGTATGTCGAAGAGCTGAAAGCACGGGGCGTCCCCGTTCGGAAAGGTGAGTGGCAGGTGGGCAAAGAACGCCCCGGTGTGTATGCCGTCAGAATGCTGGTCAGGGAAAAAGGGTCGCAGGAATGGATTGAACGGGAATTTGCATGGCGTGTCACGTTAAAGGATGCAACGGTCCGCGTGATTTCTCTGGCTGCCGTTCACTTTATGCCGTTTCATGAATTACCGCCGTTGCCTCATCAGGATCAGATATCCTGAGGTCATGCTCTACGGTTCCGGCGGAAAAGCGACCTGGATGATGCCGTTTTCCACCCGGGTTGGGTGACAGGGGACCGACCAGGCCGGAACGGGGTTTTTCAAACATTGCCCCGTGCGCACGTCGAATGCCCATCCATGCCACGGGCATTGCACGATGTTTCCTTCCAGCGTCCCTTCCCCAAGTGGCCCCCCGGCGTGCGGGCACGTATCCTGCAGTGCCAGGATTTCTCCATCCACGTTGCAGAGTGCCACATCGCACTCTCCTTCGACTTCAAACGACCGGCATGTTCCGGGTTCAACCTCGCTGATATGTGCCACGTCAATATAGCGCATTACGACCCCCTGAACTCAGAGGAACCGGAGCGTACCAGTGTGTGGTAGCTGCCGCAAGTGATGAACAGCGGGTGTTGCGTCGCGGGCGTTCCCGGTGCTATATACACGCTCAAAATCCGCCGGGATTCATGCACAGCTCTCGGGGGGCATGCTGATGACATTGTTGTTAAACGCGACGTATGAGCCGCTGCGTGTCGTGCAATGGCAGAAGGCTGTAACTCTGCTGTATCAGGGGAAGGTTGAGGTCCTCGAATGCTATGACCGGGAAATTCGAGGGATCACGATTCGTGTGAAGCTCCCCTCGGTCATGCGGCTCCGGAACGTTGTCAGGCTGAAATCCACGCATCGGTCGGTCAAGTTTTCGCGGGTTAACATTTTTACTCGCGACAAATACAGGTGCCAGTACTGTTGTAAGAAGTTTGCCTCTGAAGAGCTGACCTTTGATCATGTCGTGCCGATTGCCAGCGGTGGGAAGAAAACCTGGAGCAACATCGTGACGGCGTGCTGGCGTTGCAATAATCAAAAGAGCGGGAGAACGCCGGAAGAAGCACGTATGCGTTTAATGAAACAGCCGGAAAAGCCACGCTGGAATCCCGCCCTTGCCCTCATGACCGGCATTCGGAACGCTCCGGGAAGCTGGCGCGATTATCTCTACTGGCATGGAGCACTGGACTCCGATGAATAACTGCCGGTTCCTCTCACTGGCTTCGGGCCGTTGATGTTCCCCCCGTTCGTGACCTGCTGGCGCGCAGGTGTTGCTTTGCGTGCGGGAGGCCTTGTTTCCTGGCTGACGGCCAGATGTATCGCATAGAAGGAAGAGTCGGTATGGCGAACAATCCCGGTTTTCAGATTTCGTTAAATCTGCAGGGCCGATTCTGTGTAGTCATCGGCGGCGAAGACGAGGCATCGCACAAAACCGCGCTGTTGCTGGCCAGTGGGGCCAAAGTGGTGGTGGTGAACCCCACATTGAACGTGCCGCTTCGGGCACTCACGGCCTCCGGTAAGATTCTTCATCGTGGACGACGTTTCCGGTCAACCGATACGCATGGCGTCTTCATGGTCCTCAACACCCTGTTGGCTGATACGGATCTTGCCAGATCGTTGCATGCGTTATCGGAAGCCGAACGGTTTCTGGTGTGGTCGGTTGATCAGCCGGAATGGTCGAACGTGATGATGCCGGCTGTGGTCCAACAGGGGGGCTTGCGTCTGGCGATCAGTACGGGCGGTGCGTCCCCTGCACTGGCGAGTGCCCTGCGAAAGGACTGTGAGGAAATTTTTGATGAGGAATTTGGAAAGTTTGTGGACTGGCTGGGTGAGGTGCGCGAGGAAGTCCGAGCGAATGAACCTGGTCTGGAACAGAGGCGGGCACGATTGAAAGCGGCGGTGGCGGGATTTCATTTGACGGGGAACATTGAGTATCCCCCGGCATGGGTCACGCACCGGCAATCTTCCGATTGATACTTTTCTGAAGGGTGGTGGCGATGGTCTTACTGGAATTCAGTATGTCTCCCTTGGGTAAAGGCGAGAGTGTCGGGAAATATGTATCCCGTTCGTTACAGATTGTCGACAAAAGTGGGGTGGCGTACCGACTGAATCCCATGGGGACGGTGTTGGAGGGAGAGTGGGATGAGGTGCTGGATGTGGTACGCCAGTGCTATGAGCGCATGAAAAAAGATTGTACCCGTATCTCCTGTACGATGAAAGTTGATTATCGCAAAGGGCACCGGAATCGCTTAAGCGGGAAAGTGGCCAGCGTGGAAAAACGGCTGAAAAAGAAACTGAAGACGTGAAGACCCGTCACAGGGCGCGACGGTCGCGTCTACCCGGTGCCGGGGTGACGACTTATCCGGGGAGGCTGTCCGTCAGCGGTGCATACACCCGCTGTGCATGTGACCCGAGATTGCATAAGACTTCATAGGGAATGGAATCCTGCCAGTCCGCCAGATCCCAGGCGGAAATGTTCTGCGTTTTCGATTGGCCCAGTACAATGACCTGATCCCCCGGTTTGGTGCCAGGGGCATCGGTCACATCCACGACCATCATATCCATACAGATGCGTCCGACAATCGGGCAGCGTTGGTCGTGAATGATCACCGCCCCTCTGTTGGAGATCCGACGATTATAGCCGTGGGTATACCCGATGGGGAGGACGGCCAAACGGGAATGCCGTCTGGTGCGGTAGCTGCCCCCGTAACTCACGGGTTCATCTTTGCCGACCGTTTTGATGTGCACCACTCTGGTTGTCAGGGTCATCACCTGTTGCAGGGAAACGGGTATGGGTTTGTCCGGTGCCGGTGTATATCCGTAGAGCAACAATCCGGGGCGGACCATATCCAGCCACGCTTGCGGGTGCCAGAGTATCCCGGCAGTGTTGGCGGCATGAAGGCGTGGAACCGGTGTCCCTGCAGCGCGGAGCTTCGGAATGGCATGTGCGAACCTGTCAAGCTGTTGGATGGTGAACGTATGATCCGTGTTCTCGGCGTCGGCCAGATGAGTCATGAATCCCTGGCACGACAAGGTGTGAGAAAACATGGGCGACTGCAGGAGGACACTGGCCTCCTCGGGGGCGAATCCTAAACGTCTCATGCCGGTATCCAGTTTGATATGGATGGGGTAGGGGCATCTTTGCCGTGACACCCGTTGACTCAGGGCATGGGCCGCGTCGGCGTCTGAGATCGCAGGAGTCAGGTTGGCCTCGATGAGTGCCTGGCATTGTGAGGACAGGATGCCGCCCATCACGAGAATGGTTCCGGCAAGACCTGAGGAACGCAGGAGAATGCCTTCCTGGACTGTGGCCACGCCGAAATGTTGAATGCCGAGTTGAGACAGGGTTTGGGCCATGGTCAGGCACCCGTGGCCATAGCCATCGGCTTTGACCACGGCGATGATGTCGGTGCGTGACGGGAGCATGCGACGCAGTTCGCCAACATTGTGTGCTAAGGCGGAAAGACGGATGTGAGCCAGGGTTGGTGACAGCGAAGAGGAGACGGTCGGGGAAGCTGCGGGAGCGAGGGAGGACACGGGTGGGGCTTCAAATCTCCAGGATTTCTTCTTCCTTTTTCTGTAAGAGTTCGTCGGCCTGTTGAATCTTCCTGTCCGTGATTTTCTGGACGGCCGCCTCGTTCCGTCGGACGTCGTCCTCGGTCAGCATGCTGCTCTTGTGGAGACGTTTGAGCTCATCATTGGTCTCACGACGGATGCCCCGAATCTTGATTTTCGAGTCTTCCCCGTATTTCCGGCAAATCTTGACCAGTTGTTTACGACGTTCCTCGCTCAGGGCAGGAATGGGAATGCGAATTACTTTCCCGTCATTAGACGGATTGAGACCAAGGTCGGAGGCATGAATCGCCTTTTCAATGTCTGGAATGCTTGAGGGGTCCCACGGCTGGATCATGAACGACCGGCTTTCCGGGATGGAGATCGTGCTCACTTGTTTCAAGGGGGTGGGTGTCCCGTAGTATGTGACGGTCACGTGGTCCAGGAGTGATACGGATGCCCGGCTGCCTCTGAGGCCGGCAAGCTCTTTTTTGAGGTGATCAAGCCCCCCGTCCATCTTGCGGGTCATTTTGTCGAGAAGGGCACGATCAGACATCGGTCGAGAGCCTCGGTGAGGTTGGGGTGGCATCCTGTGTCACGAAGGTCCCGATTTTTTCCCCCATGACCACACGTTTCAGATTGCCCGGCTCCGTGATGTTAAACACGATCAACGGAAGGTGGTTGTCCATGCAGAGTGTGATGGCCGTGGCATCCATGACCTTCAAACTTTTGTTGATGACGGCGAGGAACGACAGTGTGTCAAACATGGTGGCCGCGGGGTTGCTGACCGGGTCCGAATCGTAAATACCGTTGACCTTGGTGCCTTTCATGATCACATCGGCCTGGATTTCCATGGCCCGCAACGCTGCTGCCGTGTCCGTGGTAAAATACGGGTTCCCGGTTCCTGCAGCGAAGATCACCACGCGTTTTTTTTCAAGATGCCGAATGGCGCGCCGGCGGATGTATCCTTCTGCCAGTTGCCGCATTTCGATAGCGGACAACACGCGTGTGACCACGCCGGTTTTTTCGAGTGCGTTTTGCAGTGCGAGGGCATTCAGCAGGGTGGCGAGCATACCCATGTAATCCGCCGAGGCCCGTTCCATCCCGGCACCGCTGGCGGTCACGCCTCGGCAAATATTCCCGCCGCCGATCACGAGTGCAATCTCGATGCTCATGTCAACGACTTCTCGAATTTCGTCGGCCAGTGTCGCAAGTACCTTGGGGGCAATGCCGTAGCCCTGATCCCCTGCCAGCATTTCACCGCTGATTTTGAGGAGAACGCGACGGTACCGCACAGGCGTCATTCCGAGCCTAACTGGTAGCGTGTAAAGCGGGCAATGGTGATATTCTCACCGAGTTTGGCGATTTTTTCCGTGAGGATGTCGGCGATGGTGACGCTGGGATCTTTAATAAAACTTTGCTCGAGGAGACATTGTGCCTGATAGAACTTTTCCAGCTTGCCCTGCACGATTTTTTCCAGTGCAGCTGCGGGCTTGCCGAGTTCGTTGGCCTGTGCCTGATAAATAGCCGTTTCGCGGTCAACCTGCTGGGGCGGGACGTCCTGGCGTTGAATGCAGGTGGGATGGGCTGCGGCGATTTGCAGGGCGATATCTTTGACCAGTGCCTGAAACTCATCATTGCGCGCGACGAAGTCCGTTTCGCAATTGACCTCCACGAGGACACCGATTTTGCTCCCCGCATGAATGTAGGATGCAATGATGCCTTCCCTGGTTTCTCGTCCGGCTTTCTTTTGGGCTGCAGCCAGGCCTCGTTGTCGGAGGAGGTCAATGGCTTTGTCCATGTCCGAGCCGGTTTCCTTGAGTGCGGTTTGACAATCGAGGATTCCCGCCCCCGTTTTATCACGCAGTTCCCGGACCAAGTTGCGCATGCTGGACATCGTACTGTGTTCTCCCTTCTGTGGCGGGGATCAGGTGTACAACGAAACACTGTGACGGACGAAAGTGAAGTATCAGGAAGGCGTTTGCGCACTTGCCACCTCGTCCTGCGGGGAACGGGCAGCGATCATCTCCGCCATAATACTGTCTTCTTCTCCCTCAACTTTGTTCGGAACCTCTTGACGGGCCTGCAGGGCGTGGCCTTCCAGGCAGGCGTCTGCGATGCGTGCCGTAAAGAGTTTTAACGACCGGATAGCGTCGTCGTTGCCCGGGATGGGATAATTAATCCCGGACGGGTCGCTGTTGGTATCCACGATGGCGATGACGGGGATGCCCAGACGATTCGCTTCCTTGACGGTAATGCGTTGAATACGCGTATCCAGAACGTAGACACACCCGGGCAAACTTTCCATTCCCTTGATGCCGCTCAGAAATTTCTCCAGTCTGGCTCGTTCTTTTTCCATAAACAGGACTTCTTTTTTCTTCAGGCGTTCATGTGTCCCGTCGGTTTGGGCCTCTTCGAGTCTCCTGAGCTGGCCGATGCTTTTTTGAATAGTCTGGAAATTGGTGAGCATGCCTCCAAGCCAGCGTTGCGTCACGTAATACATGTTGCACCGTCTGGCTTCTTCTTCCACGATACCGATGGCCTGCCGTTTGTTGGTTCCCACAAAGAGGACAGATTGCCCTGCCGCGACGGTATCGCGGGCGAACTGGTAGGCTTTGAGGAACAGGGCGGCGGTCTGTTGCAGATCAATAATATGAATGCCCTTATTTTCCCCGAAAATATAGGGCTTCATCTTGGGATTCCAACGATTGACCTGGTGGCCAAAATGGACGCCCGCCTCCAACAGGTTTTTAATGGAAATCACACTGGGGTGTTCGCCGTTAGTCATAATCTGCACATACCAAACATATCAATAGCACATAACGCAAGCGACATGCGTCCCACACCGGCTGCCTGGCAAGTACGACACGCAACAACGACCAGTGCCCTTTTGCCATTCTCCGAGCATGCCTTCACGTGGGACGTCAACATGCAGGAAGAAAGCATGTACCATAACCACCGTTTTGAATGCAAGGTAAATTCTCTGCCCTGTCGTAGAAAACTTGTTCCCCGGTCTGGGCTATGGTTTCGCGCGCGGCGGCAGCCCTTGTGGAGGAGCATCCTTCCGTCATTCCTGCGCACGCAGGGATCCAGGGTGAGGGTTTTTTGGTGCGCGGCGGCAGTTTGTGTGAGGGGCCTCCTTCCGTCATGCCTGCGCAAGCCGGGATCCAGGGCTATGGTTCTGTGCGCGGCGGCGGTCCGTGTGGAGGGGCATCTTGCCGTCATGCCTGCGCACGCAGGAATCCAGGGTGAGGGTTCCATGCAAGGTGGCAGCCCGTGCGTGAGAGGCGAAAATTTTGACGAGCGTTCCTGAATGCAGGTACAGTCTTCCCCCGCCGTGCGTGTGAGAGACAATGATCCGGGCCATGTACGATATCTGACAACAGGGTGTTTGAATGATTGAAGTTCCTCTCAAGCTGTATATTCAGGGTCTTGCAAAACAGGCCAATGCTGCAGCCCGTCCCTTATCGTTGATGACCAGCCATGATCGCACCCTGGCCCTCCGGGCCATGGCGGATCGGTTGGAAGCAAGCGTAGAGGACGTGTTGGCAGCCAACAAACAGGATATTGAGGCCATCCCCAGGGATGGATCAACAGACGACTATCGAAAGGCCAGAGATCAAATATCCGTGACCGAAGGCGATGTTGCCGGTATGGTCGCCTTCATTCGCCGGATGGCCGGGGCACCCGATCCCACAGGGGAAGTGTCGCAGGGATGGATGACTCAGGACGGGCTTCGCCTGCATCGGGTCCGCGTGCCTCTCGGGGTCATTGCCGTGATTTCCGAATTTGGCCCGGCCGTGACGGCGGAATCTGTTGCCATGTGTCTCAGGTCGGGAAACGTCTGTGTGATTCGGGGTGGGAGAGAATGGTTTCGAACCAATGTCGTGCTGGCGCGGGTCCTGCGTGAGGCGGCCGAAGCCAGCAGCGTGCCTCCAGGGGCGATCACGTTTGTCGATCGTCCCGACCGCGAAGGGGTGCTGGAACTGACCCGATTGCGCCATTTGGTTCACGGTGTCGTGCCCAGAGGTAAAGTCGGTTTGCGCAAAGCGGTGATGGAGCAGTCGCGGGTCCCCGTGCTGGGGTACGACGGCGGCCTGTGTCACGTCTACGTTGATAAAGAGACAGACGTCCCGCTGGCTCAAAGCGTAGTGGTGAATGCCAAAATTCAGGATCCGTTTGCTGCCAACGCGTTGGATGTGCTGTTAGTCCATCAGGCCATTGCCCAGCCGTTGCTCCCGGGCCTCATTCGTCGGTTGCTCAGCGAATATGTCGTTGATCTCATCGGCTGTCCCAAAACCATCTCCATGATGGGCATCATGGCCATGACTGGCCACAAGGGTATTCAACCGGCCACCGACGCCGATTGGGGGCAAAAGAGGCAGTCTTTGACGTTGGGCATTAAAATTGTCAAAGATCTGGACGAGGGGCTCACGGCCATTGCGGCCGTCGGCCCGGGGCATACCGATACCATTGTCACCCGTAATTATGAAACCGCCATGCGATTCGTTCGGGAAGTGGATTCCAGTGCAGTGCTGGTCAATGCCTCGACCCGGTTACACGCTGGGCCGCAAATGGATTTGGGCGAAGAACTGGGTGTCAACGTCTCGCATGTCCCCGTGAGGGGGCCGCTTACCCTCCAGGCCCTGACTGCCGAGAAATACGTGGGGTTCGGGGCCGGTCAGTTACGGGAGCCGCATCCCGTGCCTCAGGCGTATCAGGACGCCATGATGCTGTCCGCAAAATTTTAGATGACCGTGTGCGTGTTCCGTGCCGTTCTCTTCGCGTTGCGTGCGCGTTTCCGTGTATCTCCCACCTTCATCCTCGTTCCGATCCATGTCTGGCTTGGCCATTGAACGGCACCTGGCGCAATGGGGACTGCGCCAGTGGCCTGACGAAGCATCCTACGACGTCTGGCAGCGGCAATCCCTGGCCGGAGATCGTCTTCGGCGGCTTTGGCACCTGGCACAACGACGACGTGAAGGAGGGGAATCCCGCGCGGACCTGGACTTTTATGATCTGGCGGCGGCGCCTGATGTGTTGCCCGTGTTACACAGCCAGCGGTACGGCTATTACCGGACACTGGCCCTCGCGATGGCCGCTGTGCTGCAGGGCGCGCATCGGGTCCTGGACGTGGGGTGCGGGGCGGGTATTCTCACAACGTGGTATGCCGCCCGATTCCCGGGCGTCACCTTTCTGGGCATTGATCGGTCCCTGCAATCGCTTGAAGCGGCGCGGCGGTTTGCGCAGTCGGCGCGGCTCAGGAATATGAGTTTTCAACATTGTGACATGATGCAACAGAACATTCCCGAGGGCTTTGACACCATCGTAGCGACCCAGGCCCTGTTCCAGTCGGAATCTGATCCTGGGCTTCCAAGCCGGAGCTGGTCAACCTTTGAACGCGACCATGATGCCCAACGACAGTACCGCCTGGAACAGCGGACGGGCCTCGGGGTTCGTCTTGATCGCGTGTCGCAGGCGCTGGCTCCTTCAGGCAGAATCGTGTTCTGTGAAAAGGCGGTGCATGTTGGGAGACGGGTATTGTTCCAGAGAGCACTGGGAGCAAGGGGCCTTATGCCCGTTGAACCACCGCAGTTGCTGACGTATGTCGAGCTGGGGGAATCAGTGACGGAGGGGCCATTGTACATCATGCGGCGCGGTTCATCCTGGACGTCTTCTGTGTTTGATGAAGACGTGCAACCGGATCTTCGAGAGAGCCTGTACCGTTGTCCGGGGCAACCGTTGGCGGATTTTGTGTATGCCAGGTTGCCGAAAGACGATATCTCTTCAGGCCCCGTGGCTGTGAATGTGGGAGAAGAAGGCCTGTGGTATGAAACCGGTCAAACGGGCGGGGGACTCTGCTACGTGCGTCTCATGAGCCAGGGGATCTGTGCGGGTCTGATGCTTGGTGTACGTGTGCTCCAGCCGTTCATGATTGAACTGGTGAGCCGTGAGCTGCGGGAAGAGCAATCCGCCGGGTCCTCGGCGTTTTCCGAGACCCGACTCAAACGCATCTGGTCAGCACAGGCGAGCGTTGTCGTGGAACAGGCTCCTGTTTATGAACATCATGGCCCCGCTGCCGAGCAGGTGTGGCGGATGCTTCCGGAACGGGTGGTCATGCGAGAGAAGACCGACGAGGAGGTGGATGGGCGACAACGTCACATTGAATACGGACGTTGCGCCGGCAAGTTCCATTATCTGTATTGGGCAAACACCTACGATCAACGTCAGATTGTGATGATGGATCGCGAGCGATGCGCCCTGCTGGATGACTACTATGCCGAATCAGTTGGTGAGCGGTAACAGTCAATCGGACGGGGGCTTGAATGAAAGAAGACCGTTCGGACTACCGGTTATACAGCTGTGACCGGAGGCGTATTGTTGGCCAGGTGAGTCTGTTGCGACGTGGGGTGAGCGCGACGTTGGGGCGGCGTTCCTGTTGTCATTCCTGCGGGCGCAGGAAT
>RKSG01000094.1 GCA_007570995.1 Nitrospirales bacterium | reverse complement strand
GCCTTGGCACCTTCCTCCTGGATTCCTGCGAACGCAGGAATCCAGGAGGAAGGTGCCAAGGCCACGCAAGACGTGACGGTGCTCGATCTACGGGGGGTCATGTGCCCTCTGAATTACGTCAAAACCAAACTGAAACTCGAAACGATGGAAGCAGGCGCACACCTGGTTGTATGGCTGGATGAGGGAGCACCCATCAAAAACGTCCCCATGAGCCTGCGCAACGACGGACACCGTGTGCTCGCCGAAGAGCCGTTAGAAGACGATGCCCGCCCGCCCATTCCTGCGAACACAGGAAACGACACCCCCTCCGTCATTCCTGCGAACGCAGGAATCCAGCGGGGCAGGCATTTCAAGGTGCTGGTGGAGAAAGTCGAAACAGACCTGTAACCACGTCTGCGCCTGGCTTTGACCAGGGAATGTGAACGCCATGATCCGTGCCACACTTTCCGGAGAAGAGCTGCAAGCGCTGAATCGGCGTCTTGAGGGTCATGCCCCTCAGGACGTGTTGCGTCACGCGTTCCAGCGGTTTTTCCCTGATATGGTACTGGCCTGCAGTTTCGGCGCGGAAGACATGGTGCTCTGGGACATGATGTACCGGATCAACTCGCGCGCCTCGCTTGTGTATCTGGATACGGATTTTCTCTTTCCGGAAACCTACGACGTGCGCGACCGCCTGATGGCCCGCTATGCCGTGTCGCCCGAGCAGGTGATACGCGTCCGACCGGCACTCACACCCGCGCAACAGGCCGAACAGTACGGCGACCGGCTGTGGAGCCGGCAGCCCGATCAATGCTGCCGGATCCGCAAAGTCGACCCGTTGACCAACATCCTGAAACAGTACGCGGCCTGGGTGACCGGCATTCGGCGCGACCAGGCCCCGTCACGAGCCACCGCCGGGCTGGTTGAATGGGATGCCACGTTTGGGCTCGTCAAAGTGAATCCTCTCGCTGCGTGGACCAACGATGACGTCTGGGCCTATATCAGACAACACGAGGTGCCCTACAACGTTCTTCACGACCAGCACTATCCCAGTATTGGATGCACCCATTGCACGGCTCCCGTTCGTCCGGGCGAGCATCCACGGGCCGGGCGGTGGCAGCATGTCGACAAAACCGAATGTGGTCTGCACACGCCAGACCCTGGCCCCCTGGTTAAAAGCCCCCCCTCCGTCCCCTGGTCAGGCATGCATTCCTGCGAACGCAGGAATCCAGGGGGGCACCCGTGACCAGGGGCAGGAGGGGCAGGGAATACCCGTCGACGGGTTGAACACGGAACACCACTGATGCACCGATTCATCACCAAAATTGGCAAGGGTCAGCAGGGCGCCAGGGATCTCTCGTGGGAAGAAACCAAACAGGCGACCCACTGGTTGATCGAAAGCATGCCCCTGGCTTCGACCAAGGGACGGGCGACTCCCTGTCAGATCGGCGCCTTTTTGATGGCTATGCGGATTAAACTGGAAAGCGTGACGGAATTAGCCGCCTGCACCGCCACCACGCGAAGCTACGTGGCCGCCCTTGAGACGCCGGCACACCTTAACGTCGTTGACGTGCCGGTGTACGCCGAAAAACACAATACGTTTCACGTGTGTCTGCCCGCAGCCATCGTGGCCGCGGCGGCGGGAGCGACCATCCTGTTTCACGGCGTCGACAACCCGTCAGTGGACTCCGACCTGCCACGGATTCTCGAGCAGCTGGGGATTCCCTGGGAGTTGCGGGGAGCAGAGCTGCTGGCGACGTTGGAACAGAACGGTCTGGCCTATTTGGACCTCGCGTTGTACCACCCCCCGTTAGCACAGTTTGTCGCCTTGCGCGAGGAACTGGGCGCGCAAAACATGTTTCATCAGGTCGCCCGACTGCTCAACCCCGCGCGGGCGCGATCACAAGTGGTGGGCGTGGCCCATCCCCAGTATTTGAAGAAGATCCCGGAAGCCGTCGCCATGCTTGGGGGGCACCGGCTGCTCGTGTTTCAGGGACTGGAGGGGTTTCCGGAACTGTCAATGACGACCTCGACGATCATGCGCGAACGTCGGCAGGATCGTGTGACGCCCCTGACCCTGACTCCCCAGGACGCGCATCTGCCATCGGGGACATTCCCCGACATGGCCTTGCCAGCTTCCTGCGTTCGCAGGAATGCATGCCCCGGGCGACCAGGGGACGGGGGTGGGTTGTCCTTACCGGCCAGGGAGGCGGCACTGATCCACGACCTGCTGAACAACCGCGTGCGGGACCGCTCACGCGACTGGGTGATCTACAACGCCGCCATGTTGATCTATGCGTCGGGACAGGCATCGTCCGTGGCGGCCGGCGTTCCGTTGGCACGCAGGGGGTTGGAGTCAGGGGCCGCCGCGCACAAACTGGCGGCCCTGGCCTGTTCACCGCCTGCCCTTGGCGCTCCATGCGAACAGGGAACACCAGACCAGACAGGGGTTCACGCATGACACACCTTCGACAATTAGAAGATCAAAGCGTCTATATTCTGCGCGAGGCGTACAGGCACTTCGACAACCTGGCCATGCTCTGGTCCATGGGCAAAGATTCCACCGTCCTCTTGTGGCTGGCACGGAAGGCCTTCTTCGGGCATGTCCCGTTTCCGCTCCTGCACGTCGATACCAGTTACAAAATTCCCGCCATGATCGAGTACCGTGACAGACTGGCCCGTGAATGGCGCCTCAACCTGGTGGTCGGACAGAACAAGCAGGCCCTGGCCGAGGGGATGAATCATGAGAAAGGTCGGGTGACCTGCTGCACGGCGCTCAAAACCGAGGGCCTGAAGCAACTGATCGAAGCCAAAGGCTACACGGGTCTCATCCTCGGCGTCCGCGCGGATGAAGAAAGCACGCGTGCCAAAGAACGGTATTTCTCCCCGCGAGACAACAACAACGAGTGGAATTTTCGGGATCAGCCGCCGGAGCTGTGGAACCAGTTCAAAACCTCGTTTCCTCCCGATACCCACATTCGTATCCATCCCCTCCTCGACTGGACGGAAATCAATATCTGGGAATACATCCACCTCGAGAACATTCCCTTTCTGGATTTGTACCTGAACAAGGGAGACGGCAAGCGATACCGGAGTCTGGGGTGTGCGCCCTGCACGTTTCCCATCCAGTCGACGGCCTCCACCGTTCCCGAAATCATCGAAGAATTACGCGCCACCAGGGTGGCCGAACGTGCCGGCCGTGCGCAGGATGAAGGCCGGGGTATGGAGTTGCTTCGCAAAGATGGCTACATGTAAACCTGCCCCTGACACGCCCCCTCTGGATTCCCGCTCAACTCACTGCGGGAATGCATGCCCCTGGCGCCCCGTGCGACCAGGGGACGGAGGGGGGACTGTTGACCAGGGACAGGCCCCTGATTCTCAGGCCAACGTCACGATTCGCGACCGCATGAACATCGTCATCGTGGGGAGCGTGGACCATGGCAAGTCCACGTTGCTGGGGCGACTGTACGCGGACACGGGCACGTTGCCGGAAGGCAAGGTCGAACGCATTCAAGCCATTTGCCGGCAACAGGGCAAGGAATTTGAATACGCCTTTTTGTTTGACGCCTTCCTGGAAGAGCAACAGCAGGGGGTGACGATTGATACCGCGCGCACATTCTTCCAGTGGGCGGGCCGTCAATACATTCTGATCGACGCCCCGGGGCACAAGGAATTCCTGAAAAACATGATCTCGGGCGCCGCGCGTGCCGAAGCCGCGCTTCTGCTGATTGACGCTCTGGAGGGCATCAAGGATCAGTCCAAGCGGCATGGCCTGTTGCTCTCGATGCTGGGCGTCAAACAGGTCACGGTGGTCGTGAACAAAATGGACCTCGTGGACTACCGGCAGGAGACGTTCGATGCCATTGAGAAGGCATACCGGGCCTTCCTGGCACAACTCAACGTCACGCCGCAGTTCGTGATTCCCGGCAGTGCCAGACAGGGCGATAATATCGCCCGGCCCGGGTCCCGCATGCCATGGTACACGGGGCCTACCGTGCTGGAATCGCTGAACAGCTTTTCATCGGCCTCCGAAAAGGCGGAGTGCCCTCTGCGGTTTCCCATTCAGGACGTCTACAAATTCGATGCGTGCCGGATCCTGGCAGGACGTATCACGTCCGGACGTCTGAAGGTGGGCGATACCTTGATCTTCTCGCCATCGAACAAAACTGCCGTCGTGCGCACGATCGAAGCCTTCAACGTGGACCCCCCACCCACCCAGGCCCAGGCCGGGCAATCGGTGGGCATCACGCTGGACGAACAGATTTTCGTCGAGCGCGGGGAGATCATCGGTCATGCGTCGTCCATTCCGCTCGTCTCCACGACGTTTCGGGCCAATCTGTTCTGGCTCGGGCGACGTCCGCTTGAACAGGGCAAACCCTACGTGCTCCGGCTGACCACTCGCGAAATCGAATGTCAGGTGACAGCGATTCACCGCATCGTGGATGCCAATGATCTCTCGCTGGACACTCGGGGAACGTCGGTGCAGCAAAACGAGGTCGCGGACATCACCATCCAGGCCCGGGCGCCGCTTGCCTTTGATCTGCACACCGACAATGACGCCACGGGGTGCTTTGTGCTGGTGGATCAGTATGACGTATCCGGGGGCGGCATCATCACCGAAATGGTGCCGGATCGTGAAGCGCCGCTTCGAGTTGAGGCCCGACAACGCGACTTTGCCTGGGTCAAGGGCAACGTCACCGTAGCGGAGCGCGCCATGCACTACGGTCATCATGCGGCGCTTGTCCTTCTCGTTGGCCCTGATACCACGGGGAAAACCTTCCTGGCCAAGCAGTTGGAGGCTGTGCTCGTGGCGGAAGGCCGGCATGCCTACATGCTGGACCCGGAAAATCTGCGACATGGACTCGATGCGGATTTGCGGGAAGGGGATGCTGGAGAAACGATTCGGCGCTACGGCGAAGTGGCGCGGCTGCTCATGGATACCGGTTCGTTGCTGATTTCCACCACAAACTCTTTCAACCTGCCTGACGATCAGGCGATTGATGCCATCCGCACCCTGGTCCATCCGGCCCCTGTGCTCACGGTCTCCCTGAGTCAGGAGACGGGGCCGTCCTCCCTTGCGTCAGACAAAAGCCCTCCCCTCCGTCATTCCCGCAGTGAGTTGAGCGGGAATCCAGGGGGGGACCTCTGCTTTACCGGTCCCGAAGATTTCACGGCCCTGGCCCGCCACGTCCTGGCCGCGTTGATACAGAAGGGTATCCTGGGCGAAGCGACCGGAAAGCCACCGGCTTTTCAGGTCTCGATTTAACTCCGAAAGCCCCCCCTCCGTCCCCTGGTCGCACGGGAGCGCCAGGGGCAGGCATTCCCGCAGTGTGTTGAGCGGGAATCCAAGGGGGGCGTGCCCCCTGGTCGCCCGGGGCGCCAGGGGCAGGCATTCCCGCGAAAGCAGGAATCGCACCGTTTACGTCAAAACGGAGCGGCAGAGACAGGCCATCGTCCCTAGGCCGATGACGACAGAGCCAACCCGACAATGCCCACCACCACGAACGCGATGCACACCAGACGGACCACATCGCGCGGCTCATTGAACAGCAGAATCCCTGCGACGGCTGCCCCCACGGCGCCAATACCTGTCCAGATCGCATAGGCCGTCCCAATCGGGATCCCGCGCAAGGCCAGCGCCAGACACACCATACTCACACACATCGCCGCGACCGTCACCACGCTGGGCCAGAGCCGCGTGAACCCATCCGTATATTTGAGCCCGACTGCCCAGACAACCTCAGACCCGCCGGCGACCATTAAATACACCCATGCCATGCTGTCCTCCTGTGTTCACCTGGACGGGGTCACGGATTCCCTGTAACATGCCAGGAAAGCCCCCCCTCCGTCCCCTGGTCGCACGGAGCACCAGGGGCATGCATTCCCGCAGTGCGTTGAGCGGGAATCCCCCCCTCCGTCATTCCTGCAGTCACCCCTTCCGTCATTCCTGCGAACGCAGGAATCCAGGGGGGCGCAGGTTGATGACACGATTTGACCGGATGCGACCGGGAACAGGCTCAGCCCCCCCGGTTTGCGTGCAATTGAGTATTATCGAGGAACGCGGTATAGTACAAGTCAGGTCGAGACTGGTTATGCCAACTCTACACCATATCACC
>RKSG01000048.1 GCA_007570995.1 Nitrospirales bacterium | reverse complement strand
TGCGTCTCCTGGCGCGGGTATCGTGTAAAACCCTGGATTCCTGCGTTCGCAGGAATGCATGCCCCTGGCGCCCCGAGCGACCAGGGGACGACGAGGGGCATTCGCAGGCATGCCGACGCGGGCATTCGCAGGCATGCTGACGAGGGACATTCGCAGGCATGCTGACGAGGGACATTCGCAGGCATGCTGACGAGGGACATTCGCAGGCATGCCGGCGATGGGCTTGGGCAGTCACGGTATCACAACACAAAAATCAACACCGGCACACGCTTCTACATGGCTCACCTGTCAGCCGAACGACCCGTGTTCACGATGCGCTCGGACGCGCGGGTCCCATCCGTGCCCTCATCCGACACCGAGCATGCCCAGGAAGAAAAACGTCGTTGCCTCTTCGTCCACCGTGCCCTGCAAACGGCGGGGATTTTCCCCCCGCAAGCGGATCCTTCCTGGCGCCTGTCCCCCGTCCCCTTCCCGTTGACTCCCAACGAAGTATCCTCCTTCCAGGCCTTGGGCCACCGCCTCTGGTCATTCTCCAAGGCCCTCAACCGTCTCTACCTCGACAGTCTCAAAGGCACCCGGCCCGCCTGGGTTCACCACTACCTCGACCAGGGCAAACCGGAAGCCCTGCTCGACTATGCCCGCATGAAACGTTTTCGGGAAGACATCCCCCGTGTCATTCGCCCCGACATCATCATGACCGGCACAGGCATGACGATCACGGAGCTGGACTCCGTCCCCGGCGGCATTGGCCTGACCGGGAGCCTCTCCCATGCCTACAGTGCCCTGGGCGACACCGTAATCGGCGGCCCCGACGGCATGATACAAGGCTTCGCCGCTCTCCTCCGCAGCCAGAGCACCAGCCAGGCGGGCGGCGTGGCCATCGTCGTCTCCGACGAAGCCGCCGCCTACCGTGACGAAATGACCTGGCTGGCGTCCCGTTTACGCGAGCGAGGCACACATGCCCGTTGCGTGCATCCCCGCGACCTGCACTTCACCGAAGACGCCCTGTCCATGGCCACCCCATCCGGGCCGCAACCGGTCTCCTGTATCTATCGCTTCTTTGAACTCTTCGACCTCAAAAACATCCCCAAATCGGAGCTCCTCATGTACAGTGTCAAAAAAGGCCATGTGAGAGTCACTCCGCCCTGCAAGCCCTGGATGGAAGAAAAATCAGGCTTTGCCCTCCTGCACCATCCCATGCTGGAAGCCTTCTGGGTCGATGCCCTTGGAGCGGACGACTTCCACAATCTCCTGCAGCTCATGCCTCGGACCTGGATACTGGACCCGAGTCCCGTCCCCCCCACGGCCGTCATTCCGAATCTCACCCTGGACGGCAGAGCCGTATCGGACTGGCGCCAGCTGGCCTCTGTACGGCAGAAGCAGCGGCAGTTTGTCCTCAAGCCGTCGGGATTTTCCGAACTGGCCTGGGGGGGCCGTGGAGTCATTGTGGGGCATGATCGTTCCCAGGCCGAATGGGCGGCGTCTCTGGAGCATGCGGCCCGGGCCTTCGCCACGACGCCCTACGTCTTGCAGGAATTTCACAAAGGTCGGCAATATGCCGTCACCTGGTTTGACATGCGCACGCAGTGCATGATGCCCATGGCCGGTCGAGCACGGTTGTCCCCCTACTATTTCGTCTCCGGCGACGACGTCACCCTTGGTGGCATACTGGCCACGGTGTGTCCGACGGACAAAAAAGTGATTCACGGCATGAGCGATGCCATCCTGGCACCCTGTACACTGTCCACGGAGCAACCCCAGTGCTGACGAGCAGACCGAACAATCACCAGCCATTGCGTGCGGCCAATGTTTACACTGCATAACCAGGATTGCCTGCAAGCCCTTGACCATCTTCGGGAGAGCAGTGTGGATTTAGTCATTGCGGATCCTCCCTATGGGTTAGGCAAGGACTACGGCAACGCATCCGATCGCATGGAGCCGGCCGAATTTCTAGCGTGGACTGAGCTGTGGATATTAAAAACCCTTCCGAAAATCAAACCCACGGGCTCGTTCTATATCTTTGCGACGTGGCAGTATGCTCCGGAAATTTTCAGCTTCATCAAGAAACACATGACGATGATCAATGAAATCATCTGGGACAGAAAGGTCCCGAGCATGGGCGGCACCACCAGAAAATTCAGTTCCGTTCACGACAACATCGGTTTCTTTGCCAAGCGGGCGGCGTACTATTTTGACCTTGATCCTGTGCGCGTCCCGTACGACCCGGCGACCAAAAAAGCCAGAACCCGTTCCATCTTTGTCGGCAAAAAGTGGTTGGAGAGGGGGTACAATCCCAAAGACGTGTGGTCGATCTCTCGATTGCATCGAATCCATCGCGAGCGGGAAAACCATCCGACCCAGAAACCGTTAGCGTTAATTGAGCGGATGATTCAGGCCTCGTGTCCGGAGAACGGCTTGGTTCTGGATCCGTTTGCCGGGAGTGGCACAACCCTGGTTGCCGCGGTCAAGAACCGGCGGCGTGTGATAGGCTTTGAAGTCAACCCGGACTATTGCAGAATCATCGAGGAGCGAATGGAGCGTGCATCGTTCCAGCAGAACGTGCGTCTTGGCCAGCTGGAATCCGTCAGTGGTCGAGTCGAGCAGCATCTCACACGAACACGGTAGCGCGTAGTCTTGCGTCACATGCACACACAACCCTGAGCGAGGAGTGATCCATGGATGACTGGAAACAGATCCTGGCCGAGAGCATCACCAAACCCAAAGACCTGGCCAAACATCTGGGTGTGGATCCCAAAGACATCGAGCACATCGTGGGTCCCTATCCCATGCGGATTACTCCCACGGTTTTGAGCACCATCAAAGCCAAAGGCGACGCCATCTGGAAGCAGGTTGTCCCGGAGCCTGTAGAAATGGACGACTTCGATGCCCCGGCTGACCCGTTAGAAGAAGACACAGACAGTCCTGTCCCTCACCTGGTGCACCGCTATCCGGATCGAGTCTTATTGATGGTCACCAACCAGTGTCCGATTTACTGTCGGTTTTGCACGCGCAAGCGTTTGGTTGGCAAACCGGGTTTTCTCAAAAAGGGCGAGCTTGATCAAGCCGTTGCCTGGCTTCGTGCCCACACGGAAGTGCGGGACGTCATCCTGTCTGGCGGGGACCCCTTGCTCCTGCCCGACCACCTGATCGAGCGCATACTCAAAGCCTTGCGCGGCATCCCGCATCTGGAGCTTATTCGGTTTGGTTCCCGTGTTCCTGGCACGTTACCGCAGCGCATCACCCCCCGGCTGTGTGAGATTGTGAAGCGGTATCACCCGATCTACATGAATTTACACTTCAACCATCCTGACGAGCTGACCCCGGAAGTCAAAGAGGCCTGTGGTCGTCTTGCCGACGTGGGTGTCCCGCTGGGTGCGCAGACCGTGTTACTGAAGGGGGTCAACGACGACCCGGAGATCATGAAGCGTCTCATGCACCAGCTTCTGTTGGCCCGGGTCAAGCCCTACTATCTCTACCAGGCTGATCTGACCAGGGGGACGAATCACTTCCGCACGAGTGTCGAGACCGGGCTCAAAATCATTCAGGCGCTTCAGGGGCACACCAGTGGCATGGCCGTCCCGCATTTTGTCATTGACGCTCCGGGGGGTGGAGGCAAGATACCCCTTTTACCCGATGAATATCTTCTGAACCTGGATGACCATGGTGCCGTGCTGAAGAATTACGAGAACAGGACCTACCACTACCCCCAGCCGGTCGAGGGGTCGGATCAGACCCGTTCCCGTGCGCTGCCCATGGTCGGGGCGTCCGTGCCTGGGGGGCTGTGCGGCAGCGGGACGATGGACGACTGACGATGGCTGTCTCCCACGCCTCACACGCACCCCGGCCCGCTTCCAGAGGGAGAGGGGGACAGCATGGCATCCTTCCCGACACCAGCCTGCGAGACCTGATCCAGCGGCGGGCCATTCACGCTTCCCGTCCCATCAGCGACGTCCAGATTCAGCCGGCCAGTGTTGATCTTCGTCTCGGCACCACGGCCTACCGTCTTCGCAGCAGCTTTCTCCCTGAGTGGGAAGAACGCCATCCCTCCCCGGGTGGGGAGGGCACCCCTCGCGAAAGCGAGCAGCTGCTGCGGTGTCTGGCCAAAGACGACCTTGTCATGTACCAGATGGATCTCACTGGTGGTGCCATTCTCGAAAAGCGGAACGTCTATCTCGTGCCGTTACTCGAGCAGCTGGCTCTTCCTGAAGGCATTCGTGGTCGAACCAACCCCAGAAGCTCCACTGGGCGGCTGGACATTTTCACCCGTGTCGTCACCGACCTCAACGTCGGCTTTGATGAAATTCGTTCGGGCTATTGTGGCCCCCTCTATCTGGAGATAGTCCCGCGTTCGTTCACGATTCGTGTCCAGACGGGCCAGTCGCTCAACCAGTTACGTCTCATGACTGGCAGCCCCACCGTCTCCGATGCCGACCTGCACCTCCTCCATCGGGCCAGCACACTCCTCTACCACAACGACGACGATGACCGTGCCGAGTCCCGTCCACTGGAGGCCCGGGCCCTTCGCGTCAGGCAGGGTCTCTCGTTGCGGATTGACGTGAGCGGGGCGGCCTCGCGCGATCATCTGGTTGGGTATCGGGCCAAAAAAAACAGTCAGGTTGTGGATGTCTCCACAAAGAGGCACTATGAGGCCCTGGATTTCTGGGAGCCGATCTACCGGCATCCCAACAACACCCTGTTGCTCGAGCCGGAGGAATTCTACATTCTGGCCTCCAAAGAGCGCATCAACGTTCCTGCCGGCTATGCTGCGGAGATGATTGCCTACGAAGCGGCCTTTGGGGAATTACGCACTCACTATGCCGGGTTCTTTGACCCGGGTTTTGGTGCAGACGACGGCCCTCGCAAAGGCACACAAGTCGTGTTAGAAGTTCGGCCGCATGACGTACCGTTTATGATTCGTGATGGTCAGACCTTTTTCAAGGTTGTGTATGAGAGAATGGCTGCTGTGCCGGAGCGTCTGTATGGATCGCGTATTGAGTCCAGCTATCATCGGCAGGGGCTTACCTTGAGCAGGCATTTCAAGCATGCTCCTGGCATGTCCCCTGCACCCTGGATTCCTGCGTTTGCAGGAATGCATGCCCCTGGTGCCCCGTGCGACCAGGGGACGGCGGGAGGCACGACCAGGGGGGACAGCCCGTGACGCAGCACACTGAACCAGGGGGGACAGCCCATGACACAGCACACTGAACCTGACACCGGCACCCCTCACCCCGGCCCTCACCCGGAGGGAGAGGGGGACAGCGCACGGGATACCCGGGACACCCCCACCCGTCAGGTGCCGGGCGTGCCTGTGGGGCCATCGGGCAAAGAGCCGGAAGTCGACCAGGAAGCCCACGAAGCCCTTCAGGTCAAGGTAGCCATGAAGATGGTGGGGTCGGCCATGGTCTTCGTCGGCTTCATACAGGTGTTCATGTCGGCCAGTACCGGGGCCGAAATCTCCATTTTCCCCATGATCCTCTACTTCTCCGGTCTGGCTCTGTGGGCACATTCCTCAGTGACCATTCCCACCATCCGGTATCTGGTCATCATCTTTTCCGTCATCTGTGCCCTGGGGTTCTACGAGCTGGGCGAAGTCCTCCCGTGGCACAAAACCGCCGTGTACTGGGGCACCGTCGCGATGGTGGTCTATTTCATGTTTCAGAATCCCCTCAAACCGTCCAGGCGGGTGTAGCGATAATGGTGTCCAGCCCTCGACGTTCTCACCCTGAGCCACAGCCCTGAACCATGCCCACCCTGGCTGCCATCATTCCGACCTTGAACGAAGCCCGGGCGCTGCCGCGGACGTTACTGTCTCTGCGTCAGCTTCCCCTGGATCAGGTCATCATTGTTGACGGGGGCAGTCATGACGGGACGGTCTACGTGGCGCGGTCTCAGGCAGCGGGCATTGGTCGTCGTCCGGCGGTGGTCATCGAAGCGGCCTGTGGTCGTGCGCGGCAGATGAACGCTGGGGCGGCCCAGGCGCAATCGGACATCCTCCTCTTTCTCCATGCGGACACACGTCTACCGTCGGAGGCCTGTCGGGAAATCGAGCGAGTCATGGTGGAGTCTCGTTACCGGGGGGGGCGGGTTGACGTGCGGTTTGAAGATGATCGAGGGTGGGCGTGGGTCATCAGTCGCATGATGAACTGGCGCTCGCGGTGGACGGGCATTGCCACGGGTGACCAGG
>RKSG01000109.1 GCA_007570995.1 Nitrospirales bacterium | reverse complement strand
GTCGACACGGTTCTGAAGGGGTTGGCACCCGAGCAGGAGTCTGTCTTCGCAAGGCTGGACGGTGTGGAACGGGCACCCGTCCCTCGCCTTGGATGTCACGATATGCCGTTGCTGATACCGACCTGCCGGAAGGTACCGAAGGACGCCATGACAGCGCCGTTTTCCATGAGTGAGGACACCCTGCGCAGACTCACAACCTGGCTTGAGAAGACGTCGGACTCGGTGCTGGCGGTGCGGGACGGGCTGACCATGACTCAGATCGCCGCCTTGCGCGGGATGGTGGAACCAACGGGCAGGATACGACTCAGGCCGGACAAACACTATGCGATACTCTCTTTTTTGCAGAACCGTCTGCTGTCTCATCTTGCGACAAACGTGGACGTGCCCGATGGTGTTCGGGAGCTTCGCGATCACGACATTGTCCACTTCCGTGAGATTCGCGTCCATGCTGACGATGTCCAGCCACTGCAGACTGTGATCCAGCAGGTCAAGGATGGAAAACGGTCTGATGCCGAAATATCCGGGCTGTCTCAGCAACTTGTGAAGGAAGAAATCACGCGGGAGGATTTTGTCAGGAAGGTGGCGGGCACAGACGAAGGCACGTTCAAGGACCTGACAATCAAAACCCTGCTCGGGCATTACTATCTGCCCGTCGTCCTGGGGAAGGAAACGGCACAGTACATCCAGCACATCATCAAGGTTGAGAGCGAGAGAACATTTCTTACCGCACTGGAGCAATGGACAAGCAGCAAGAAGATTCCGTGGGACGCCTGGATGTTCAGCAAGCTCGATGAATCGACCGACAAGGTTTCTATCCCGTACTTCGATGCATTGGTGAATGATTCCCGCCGCTTCATGCCCGATTTTGTGTTCTGGATGTGCCGGGAACGTGAATACCGGATTGTGTTTGTTGACCCGAAGTCAACCGAATACGCGTCGGCGTATCATAAAATCGACGGGTATCAGAAACTGTTCGTGCAGAACGGCAACGCCCGGAGGTTCCCGTACGGGTCGGGCTGGCAGATTTCGGTGAGCCTGTTCTTCTACCAGCCGGACGGGCACCCCGCCGACGCGTACAGGAAGTACTGGATCAAAGACCCCGGGCCTGTTTTCACTTAGAAGCGGATGCCGAGGCAGGCGGTCCATGAGACGCATTTTCGGACTCGAATGTGAATACGGTCTGACGTTCTCTCCCAGCGGCCGTGTGTACCTGCCCATTGAAAAAATCCTGGGGTATATCTTTGAAGGGTTGATCCCGAACAGCTGGCCGTCCAATGCGTTCCTGACGAACGGGGCCAGATTCTATCAGGATACCGGCTGCCATCCTGAGTATTCCACTCCGGAATGTGACGACATTTTCGAGCTGGTGATTCATGAAAAAGCCGGGGAGCGGATACTCGAATCCTGCCTGCCCATGGCCGAACAACGCCTGCGGGAAGAAGGACTCGAGGGAGACATTTATATTCTGAAAAATAACACCGATTCGCTGGGGAACACCTATGGCTGCCATGAAAATTTTCTGATGCGGCGTGATGTGGATTTCTGGAAGGTGGCCGAACAACTCATTCCGTTTTTTGTGACGCGACAGATTTTTTCCGGAGCGGGAAACGTGGTGAATGATACCCGCGGCAAGCCGCCGCGCTATGTTCTTTCGCAACGCGCCCGTCATATTCACGAAAAAACCTCGTCGTCCACGACGTCCTCACGGAGCATTATCAACACACGTGACGAGCCTCACGCCGACGCCGAACGGTATCGTCGCCTCCATATTATTCTTGGCGACTCCAACATGTCTGAGTTCGCTGTGTACCTGAAAACCGGGACGACGGATCTCGTGCTGAGCATGCTGGAAGAAAAGGGCGTGGTGCCGGGCATGACACTGGAAGACCCGGTGGGGGCGATCAAGAAGATTTCCCGGGATTCCACGTTGCAGGAGAAAGTGAAGCTGGAAGATGGGCGGGAATTGTCCGCGTTGGAAATTCAGCGGACGTATCTGGACAAGGCGGCGGACTTTCTCCGTTCCCGACCCGAAGAGAAACAGAAAGCGGATGTTTGCCGGGAATGGGAGCGCGTCCTGAATGCCCTGGAGGACGACCCCATGCAGTTAGTGCGCGAGATTGACTGGGTGACAAAAAAATGGTTGATCCAGTCGTATGTCGACCGAAAAGGATGCGGATGGGATGACCCGCGCGTCGCGATGATTGATTTGCAATATCACGACGTCAATCGCAAGCGCGGATTATATTATATGTTGCAGGCCCGCAACGAAACGGTGAGGGTGGTGGACGATCAGGCGATTGAACGTGCCATATCCGTGCCGCCCCAGTCGACCCGGGCCAAGGTTCGAGGCGACTTTGTTCGCTTTGCCCGTGCCAGAAACCGCGTCTACACGGTGGACTGGACGTATCTGAAATTAAATGGCTACTGGGAAGAAACCATCTTGTGTATGGATCCCTTTTGCGCATTCAATCACCGGGTCAATGAATTGCTGGCTCAAGTGTCGGACACTTCCGCGTAGGTATGGCCGTGTCTTCTTTGTCTTCCTCTACTCGCACGTGCAATGTTTCCTGCCCGTGGTTCATGGCGCTTGTGGTGGTGCTGACGAGCCTGGTGCCCGTTGGTCTGTGTGCCGGGAAAGAGCCGGGGCAGGCCGTGGATGCCGGTGGAGCCTTACAGGGGAAACAGGGAGCGGTGCTGCTTGTGACGATTCCTGTCCATGACCGGCCGGACCGCGCCACTGGGAGGTTTTTACAACGAACGCTGACGTTGTTCCCTGTCGGGGAACGTCTGTATGCCGGGCTTCTGGGTCTGGATCTTGATGATCGTCCCGGTCAGCACGAGTTGACGATTGATGTCGTCTATCCGCAGCGCACGGAACGGCGGCGTCTCTCCGTGACGGTGCTCAAAGCCACCTATCCGGTCCAACGATTGACATTGCCTTCGGCCATGGTGGATCTCGATGCGTCCACGCTCGCGCGTGTCAGGGCCGAAGCCGGCGTGCTCCGTCAGGCGTTTGACGGTGTGGTCCCGCATCCGTTGTGGCGGGGAACATTTCGCGCGCCGGTTTCGGGGGCAAGCTCCGGGCGGTTTGGCAGCCGACGAGTGATTAACGGGCAGCCGAAAAATCCTCATAGCGGGGAAGACATCGCGGCGCCTGAAGGCACGGCCGTGTCCATCATGAATGATGGCATCGTGCGGCTCACCATGGATCATTTTTTCACGGGGAAGGGGGTGATCGTGGACCACGGGCTTGGACTGTTCTCCATGTATTTTCACTTGTCCCGCGTGGATGTGGAGCCAGGCCAGACGATGACCAGTGGTCAGGTGATCGGCGCGGTGGGGGCCACGGGACGTGCCACCGGCCCACACCTTCACTGGGGCGTGCGACTCAACGGGGCACGGGTGGACCCCTATTCGCTGCTGGCGCTGGATGTGGGTGAACCGTTCCAGGTCCCGGATTAGTATGCGGGCGGTCGGGAGAGAGGGCGACTCGTGAGCAGTTCCACGACCCGCAGATTGTCGAAGGCAAACGTGCCATCCCCCGTAGTCAGAAACCCGATCCGGCCGGTACGGAATGTGGAATCCTCAATGGACAGGATGAACTGGTTGTCAAACGAAATCTCCAGAAACTCCTTGCTCACGATGGTGTTTCTCTGGACACGGAGAAAATGCCAGGGTGTCCGTTGCTTGGGGGTGACCGGATGGTCTGCGATCAGGACCGGGTTGCCGTCGGAGAAACGATAGGCCTTGACCATATTGCTTGCCGGGTACACGAGGACGGCATAGAAATTTTTGAGATCCTGCATTCCCAGCACCAACCCGGCCGCCGAGGTGGGCGTGCCGAGTTTCGAGAGAATGCCCACCGACAGATCAACGTATTCCACGCGAATGTTTTCCTGGATGAGCAGTTGATAGCAGCTTGGATCCATACAGGGAGTCGACTGCAACAGGGCATGGGTTTGACCGGGCCCCTGTTCCTCCAGCACCACGGTCCACTGCCCCGGGTGACCGTGTCCCAGTGTTTGCGGGGAAAATCCCGGGAGGTGGTCGGGATCCAGCTGTTTTTCAAAATCCCATTCCTCAAACAGGGGAGGCGTGTGCCGTAGCACGGCGCGTGGCAGTTCTTTCAGTGGCGCGGTGCTTTCTGCAGACAGGGCGGGGGTGCCTGCACCGGAGAAGATCCCCAGGCAGATCAGGCACAGGAACAGTCTACGGGACATGGGATGGCCGGGATTGAAGGAAGTGAATGTCCGCATGAAGGTCTCCAACGTGTCCATGGTGGTCAACGGTCAATCCCTCAATCATACGCAGAAGCCATCACCGGCTGCAAGGCAACACGGGCGGGGGCTTCGGCGTTGCCGTCATCGTCTCCGCGGGCAACGGTCAGGCTGAGTCACGGCCCCTACCCCTCACACACATGGAGCGTGTCTGCACCCCATGACGGCATCTCCTGAACGCGCGTCGTGGTTAGCGCTCATTCCATTCTGCCTGACTGGGTTGTTTTACCTGCTCCCTGCCTGGCATCAACGGAATCTGTTCCTTCAGCTGTTGCCCCAACTGGCCGGGTATGGTGCGCTGACCGTGTGGTGGAAATGCAATCCTCATGCGCTGACCGGTCTTGGACTGTCCCGGGGACGTCTGAATCGGGGGCTTCTGTGGGGACTGTGTACGGGCTGTGTTCTGGGAGTGGTCAACACGACCGTCATTCTTCGGGTGGTGCCGGCGATGGGGGGCGAGATCACGTTTCTGCTTGGGACACCTCATGCGAACGTTCCCACACTTGTCATGATTCCGTGGTTAAGTATCGTCATTGCGGCCGGCGTCGAATTACATTTTCGAGGGTTTCTCCTGGGACGACTGGAAAGCGGGTGTCGTCACTGGATGCCGGAATTGTGTGTGGCCGGTCTCCCGCTGTGTTCGCTTGCGGCCATGCTCCTGTCCACGCTGGCGTTTGCGTGGGATCCGTTTATGGTCATGACGTTTCGTCACCTGCACTGGATCGCCGTTTGGGATGGGTTGCTGTGGGCGGCTCTCTTCCTGCGGTGGCGCAATCTCCTGGCCGTGCTTGTAGCCCATGCCACGGAAGTGATGATCCTGTATCTCGGCGTCAAAGCGGCGTTCACGTAGTGCCGTGGGTCCTGAACATGATGGCTTTGCTGTTGTCGGGCTTTTTTCTCTGGTCCCGGCAGGCTGGATTCCTGCGTGCGCAGGAATGACGGGCAGGGAGGGCTGGTGCCGGGCTTCTTCCCCGGACGTTGTACTCCTGGATTCCTGCGTGCGCAGGAATGACGGCGGGGGGGGCTGTGCCCGGGTTTCTTCCCCGGACGTTGTACGCCTGGATTCCTGCGTGCGCAGGAATGACGGCGGGGGCTTGCTGGCCCTGGGTTTCTTTCCCTGACTTGGTACGCTTGGATTCCTGCGTGCGCAGGAATGACGGGCAGGGGGGCTGGTGCCGGGCTTCTTCCCCGGACGTTGTACGCCTGGATTCCTGCGTGCGCAGGAATGACGGCGGGGGCTTGCTGGCCCTGGGTTTCTTCCCCTGACTTGGTACGCCTGGATTCCTGCGTTCGCAGGAATGACGGGCGGGTCTTACAGTCCCCGGTCTTCCTCCTCTGACTCTGTAATCCTGTGGCCATGGCGCGGTGATCACGGCCTCTGTTTGCACGACGTCATCTCGCTTTGTTCTTGACTTTTGTCAGGCAGGATTTACCTGAAAAGACAGAGGCGCTTCAGGAAAAAACGAAGTTGGATGATCCAAACAGTCAGCCTGACAGACCGTCAGAAGGAGGTGCAACATGAACTTGTTGAAAGAGTTGGATCTGTGGCGAGTGCAGCCGTTTCGACGTCCCTGGGAGTGGGATGATGCAGGTACGCAGCCGGCAAATTGGGTTCCGCCGGTGAATGTCTACGAAGACAAAAACAATGTGTACGTGGAAGCACAAGTGCCAGGCATCAACATGGACGACGTGAAGTTGTCCGTGACCGACCACACGTTACTCCTTGAGGGAGAACGGAAAAGCGAACGCACGGAAAACGAGGAAAGCTATCATTTCCGTGAAGTGCAGTACGGGTCGTTTGCCAGAAGTTTTCGGCTCCCCGGCTACGTGAAGCCGGATGAGGCAACGGCAACGTATGACAAGGGCGTCTTGACGGTGAAAGTTCCTAAGGTGGAACAAGCCAAGCCCAAGTTGATCCCAGTCGGATCAAAGT
>RKSG01000003.1 GCA_007570995.1 Nitrospirales bacterium | reverse complement strand
GGTGTCACCACACCAGGCGACCAGTCGTCGCCCCTGGTCAGACCCAGGGGCATGCCTGTGGCACGTTCTTCAACGCACACACGCACCGTCCACCCCACCCTCGCTGCCCTGGCACTCGGGCTGCTGGTGGCCATCAGTTTCTTTCCCGCGACCAGGGCAGGGTTTGTGTGGGACGACTCCGTGCTGACGGGGGCCCAGCCGGTTCAGACCAGGTCCGGTCTCTCGCAGATCTGGCTCGCGCCCAGAAGCATTGAGAACGAGGCCCACTACTGGCCGATTCTGTACACGATCTTCTGGCTGGAGCACACCCTGTGGGGATTCAACCCGGTGGGCTATCACATCGTCAGCCTGCTGCTGCACCTGGCCGTCACACTGCTGCTGTGGCGCCTGCTGCTCCGGCTGGACGTGCCGGGGGCCTGGATCGTGGCCGCGGTGTTCGCCGTGCATCCGACGCACGCCGAGTCCGCCACGTGGGTGATCGGGCGCAAGGATCTCCTGGCCAGTCTGTTCTATCTGGCCTGCGCACTGACCTATGTCCGCTTCGCAGGGGACGGGCGGCGGTGGCGCTACGGCCTGGCACTGCTGTTATTCGTCCTGAGCCTGTTGAGCAAAGCCATCGCCGTGACGCTGCCCGTGTCGCTCCTGATCTGGCACTGGTGGAAACAGGGTCGTGTGACCGGGACCGATGCAGCACGGGTGGCGCCGTTTGTACTGGTGGGTTCGGGTATCATCATCGCCGACTGGTTCTACTATGAGAGCTTCCATGATATGACCTTCGACTATTCGTTGATTGAACGGGTGCTGCTCGCGGCGCAGTCGTTGTGGTTTTACGCAGGCAACCTGGTCTGGCCGACGAAGCTGGCTGTCATGTATCCACGATGGGATGCCCGCGTGACGAACACGCTGGCCTGGGTCGCGGTCGCTGCCGCCATTGCCGTGGTCGTCCTGCTGTGGGTCGCCCGGCACCGGATCGGCCGGGGAGCCCTGGCCGGCGTGCTGTTCTTCTCGGTGACGTTGTTGCCGGTGCTCGGATTCGTGGACTTCGGATACATGCGGTACTCCCATGTCGCGGACCGCTATCAGTATCTGGCCGGCATCGGGGTGATCGCCCTCCTGGTCGGCACCGCGGCCTGGGGGGCCAACCAGCTACCGGTCGTCTGGAGGCCCGGTGTCCAAGCCATGGCTGGCGGGCTGCTGGTCGTGCTGGGGACGCTCACCTGGCACCAGACGGGCATCTACCGGGACTCCATCACGTTCTACCGCCACATCACCTCTGTCAATCCGGCTGCAGCCCACGCCCAGGCCAATCTCGGTATGGAGTATCAACAGCACGGGCGTTATGAGGAAGCCATGGCGTCCTGTCGCATCGCGTACAGGCTTGCTCTGGAACACACCGCCGACAAGTCCCTGAATTGCTGGGCGCATCTGTGCATGGGCGGGGCCCTGGAGGGGCTGGGCCAGTTTGGTGAAGCGGAGTCCTACTATCGCCGCGCGGTCGAGATCCGCCCGAATTGGACACCGGCCCAGGCGTATCTGGGCAGGATGCTGGTCAACAAGGTGAATCGTTCCAGCGAGGGCCTCAGCATTTTTCAGACCCTGACCACGCTGAAGCCAGAGAACCCGGACTATCACGCTGGCATGGGCGCCGCGTTGGCCAACCTGGGCCGGCTCGATGAAGCGCTGCGAAGTTTTGAACGGGTGCTTGAGCTGGCTCCGCATCGGGAAGATGTGAGAACCAATCGTCATCGAATCCTGCAGGACATGAAACGAAAGCATGCCCCTGGCGCCCCCCCTCCGTCCCCTGGTCGCACGGAGCGCCAGGGGCATGCTTTCCCGCAGTGAGTTGAGCGAGAATCCAGGGGGGTGGGTCACGTCCGGGAAGGCCCCGCGTGTTTGACGGGCCCGCGACACCACCACGCATGCCCCTGGGTCTGACCAGGGGTCGTGAACGAACATGGCAACGAGAAAACCCGGTAGATCACAACGCGGACGGATGACACCGAAACCGACGGCTTCGGGACGGGAGGAATCCGCTGCCGGCGTCACGACACCCGGCGACCAGCCGCCGTCCAGGGCGCTTCCCCCTGGTCGCCCGGGGCATGCTTCAACCATGCCCCGGGGTCTGACCAGGGGACGTGAACGTGCCGTCCATGCACTCGCTGCGCTGGCGCTTGGTCTGCTGGTCGCCGTCAGTTTCTTTCCCGCGACCAACGGAGGGTTTGTCTGGGACGACGTGGCCTTTACGGAGGCCTGGCCGATTAAGAATCTGTCCGGTATCTGGCAGATCTGGTTTGAGCCCCGCACCCTCATTGCCAACGAGGCGCATTACTGGCCTGTCCTGTACACGACGCTCTGGCTGGATCACGCGTTGTGGGGGCTCGAGCCGGCCGGGTATCACATCGTCAATGTGCTGCTGCACCTGACGGTCACCCTGCTGCTGTGGCGCCTGCTGCTCCGGCTGGCGGTGCCGGGCGCCTGGGTGGCCGCAGCGGTGTTCGCCGTGCATCCCCTGCACGTCGAGTCCACCGCGTGGGTGATCGGGCGCAAGGATCTGCTGGCGAGCCTGTTCTACCTGGCCTGTGTGCTGACGTATCTCCGCTTTGTTGCAGACAGGCGGCGAGGATATTACGTCGGGGCCATGGTGTTGTTTGTGCTGGGCCTGTTGAGCAAAGCCATCGTGGTGACCCTGCCCGTGTCACTGCTGATCTGGCACTGGTGGAAGCAGGGCCGTGTCACCAGAACCGATGTGGCACGGGTCATCCCGTTCCTGGTGGTGGGGCTGTGCATCGTCATCGCCGACTGGTCGTACTACAAGGGGAGAGATGACACCGCCTTCGACTATTCGTTGATCCAGCGAGCACTGCTCGCGGCACATGCGTTGTGGTTTTATGTGGGCAAACTGGTGTGGCCAACGGAGCTGGCCGTTATTTATCCGCGCTGGGACATCACGGTATCGGACCCACTGGCCTGGGGGTATGTCCTGGCTGTCATCGCCGTGGCGGTGCTGCTGTGGAACTTCCAGCACAGGATTGGTCGGGGGCCACTGGCCGGTGCATTGTTCTTCGTCGTCACGCTGTCGCCGACGCTCGGCTTCGTGGATTATGGCTATATGTCGTTCTCCTTCGTCGCGGACCGTTATCAGTACCTGGCCGGCAGCGGGGTCATCGCCGTCCTGGTCGGTGCCGCGGCCCATGGCACGAGCCGGCTGCCCGGCCCATGGAGGATGGGTGTCCAGGCCCTGACGGTCGTGCCGCTGGTCATCCTGGGCACGATCACCTGGCACCAGGCGGGTATCTACCGGGATAACGCCACCTTCTACACCCACGTCGCCTCCATCAACCCGAAAGCCAGACTCGTCCATCTTGTGCTTGGCCTGGAGCACCACAAGCAGGGACGGTACGATGAAGCCCTGGCGGCCTATCGCACAGAATACCGTCTCGCCCGGGAACAACAGCCCCCGGATCAGTACCGGATGAGCAATGCGCATTTGGGAATAGGGTCCATTGCCGAGAAACAGGGGCGATTTGAGGAAGCGGAGGAACATTACCGGAGCGGCATCACCTTCCCGGAGGCATTCCACCGTCTGACCAAGTTACTGGTCAGGCAGAAGCGTCACGATGAGGCGCTGCAGCTTTATCAATCGTTCGTCGAGAAAAATCCCTGGAGTCCAAAGCTCCAGTCCGGCATGGGCGAAATCCTGCTCGAGTTGAACCAGCCTGCGAAGGCATTACGCAGATTTGAACGGGCACTTGAGCTGGACCCGTATATGGAAGCGGCGAAGAGGAATCGCGATCGCGCCCTGAAAGCCCTGAAGAACCAGGGGCCGTAACGCCGGCGGTTCGCCTTCATTCGACCTGATGGTCGAGTGACGCCACGAGGACAGCCCCTCACGGCGACTGTAGAGGGTGCTTGGAGGTGCTATATTCCCCACTGGAAATTCGCCATTCACGTATCGCCTGGACCAGTCTCTCCCCCTGGTCGCCCGGGGCGCCCCCTGGTCGTGCCCCCCCTCCGTCATTCCTGCGAACGCAGGAATCCAGGAGGGGACGTGCCAGGGGCAGGCAGGGGCAGGCTTGAGAAAACAGATGAAACATCCCATGCGAAAGCATGCCACTGACGCCACGAGCGATCACGGGACAAGAACCCGAGTAAAGCATGCCCCTGCATGTCCTTGGTGCCCTCCCCTGGATTCCCGCTCAACTCACTGCGGGAATGCATGCCCCTGGCGCCCCGTGCGACCAGGGGACGGAGGGGGGTCACGGCAGGCATGCATGCCCCTGGGTTTGACCAGGGGACGGCGAGGGAACACGGCGGGCATGCATGCCCCTGGGTTTGACCAGGGGACGGCGAGGGAACACGGCGGGCATGCATGCCCCTGGGTTTGACCAGGGGACGGCGAGAGGCTTTTGACCAGGGGGCGCCCCGAGCGACCAGGGGCAGGATACTATTCCCGACCCGTACGGTGATGTTCAAGACATCTAGCGCCATACAGAAGGGCAAATCCAGGACCAGGACCATGCCCGGCGGTCACTCGCCGGCCGGGGGGACTCTCTCAACGCACACGCGCGCGTTCCCCGTCGCGATCGAGGCCCTGGCACTGTGCCTGCTGGTAGCCGTCAGTTACTTTCCCGCAACCATGGCAGGGTTTGTGCTGGACGACAATGCGTTGACGGACGCCCGACCGGTGCGGACATGGGACGGCATCTGGCAGATCTGGTTTCAGCCCGGCGCGCTCAAACAAAGCGAGGGGCATTACTGGCCGGTACTGTACTCGACATTCTGGCTGGAGCATAAACTGTGGGGATTTGCTCCGGCCGGCTATCACACGGTCAACCTGCTGTTGCACTCGGGCGTCACCCTGTTGCTGTGGCGTCTGCTGCGTCGGTTGGCGGTTCCGGGCGCCTGGGTCGCGGCAGCGGTGTTTGCGGTGCATCCGCTGCATGTGGAGTCCGTGGCATGGGTGATCGGGCGCAAGGATCTGCTGGCAGCGTTGTTGTATCTGTCTGCCGCGCTGGGCTACATCCGCTTCGTGGAAGCATGCCCCGGGCGACCAGGGGACGGGCGTTGGGGACGCTATCTCCTGGCACTGCCGCTGTTCGTGCTGAGCCTGTTGAGTAAATCGGTCGTGGTGACCCTGCCCGCGGCGCTGCTGATCTGGCACTGGTGGAAGCAGGGCCATGTCACCAGAACCGATGTGGCACGGGTGGCGCCGTTCGTGCTGGTGGGGTTGGGGGTCACGGTAACCGACTGGATGTTCTACAAGAGCCTTGAGGATGTCTCGTTCGACTATTCGTGGATTGAACGGGTCCAGATCGCGGCACATGCGTTGTGGTTTTATGTGGGCAAACTGGTGTGGCCGACGGAGCTGGCGATCATTTATCCGCACTGGTATGTCAGCGCGGGCGACCCGCTGGCCTGGGGGTATGTCCTGGCCGCCGGCGCGGTGGCGGCAGCGCTGTGGTTCTCCCGGCGCCGGATCGGCCGGGGACCGCTGGCCGGCGCGCTGTTCTTCGCGGTCACGCTGTCACCGACGCTCGGCTTCGTGGACTACGGCTACATGCGGTTTTCCTTCGTCGCAGAGCGCTACCAGTACCTGGCCGGGATCGGGGTCATCGTGACCGTGGTTGGCGCCGCGGCCTACGGCGCGAGACGGCTGTCGGGCGCCAGGAGAACAGGCGTACAGGCCGTGGTGGTGGCAGTGCTGGTGGTGCTCGGGTCACTCTCCTGGCAACATTCGGAAATCTACCAGAACAAGTTCACCTACTACCGCCACATCATTGCTCTCAACCCCGAGGCCAGATTCGCCCACTTCGGGCTCGGCAACTGGTATTCCGACCAGGGCCGTCATGAAGAGGCCCTCGCCGCCTATCACAGCGGCTACCAGGCTGCCAGGAAACACCCCTCCGATAAGGACTGGGTCGGGTTCACGCTGTCGAGTATCGGACGCGCGTCCGAAGCACTGGGACGGTTCGACCAGGCAGAGGCCTATTACCGACGCGCACTGGAGATCAATCCGCGCCCGGCCACGATCAACAACTTGGGGGCGATGTGGTTCAAGCAACGACGCTACCAGGATGCGCTGATCCTGTTTCAATCCGCGGTGAGCAGCAGCCCATGGTACGCCAAAGGCCATTCAGGCGTGGGCGTCGCGTTATACGGGCTGCACCGGTACGAGGAAGCGTTGCAGAGTTTTGATCGGGCACTCGCGCTGGACCCATTCCTGGAAGAGGCGCAGAACAATCGCGCCCTTGCCCTGAATGCCTTGAAGAAGCAGGGGAACTAACCTCACGCCCCTGGATTCCCGCTCAACTCACTGCGGGAATGCATGCCCCTGGCGCCC
>RKSG01000106.1 GCA_007570995.1 Nitrospirales bacterium | reverse complement strand
CCGATAGCGATGGAGCAGGGGTTGCGGTTTGCGGTGCGGGAAGGCGGGCGGACGGTCGGGGCTGGGGTGGTGACCGACATTCTCGCCTAGAGGAGGAGTGATGCGCGCCATTATTTCTTTAGCCTGCGGAGAATGCAAGCGACGGAATTATTCGACGATGAAGAATAAAAAGAATGATCCGGATCGCCTGGAATTGAAAAAGTACTGCCGGTTTTGCCGGAAGCATGTCCCCCACAAGGAAGTGAAATAGGGATGTCTCCTGATTACACGTTGCCCAGGGGCATGGTGTTAACGGCTAGCATGTCGGTCTCCAAAACCGAAGGTCCGGGTTCGAATCCTGGTGCCCCTGCCAGTGCACGATCGAGTCATTGCCGACGAAGGACTGTGTGATGAAGAAGCTGTGGGAGAAAATTGCGGAATTCCTCGCCGATGTTCAGGCGGAACTGAAGAAAGTTTCCTATCCGACACGCGATGAAACCCTTGGCTCTGCGTCGGTGGTGGTCGTGTTATGTATCATTATGTCGCTGTACCTCTCTTTGATTGATTCCGTTCTGGTGTGGCTGGTGAAGCAAATCCTTTGATGCGTTGCGGACAGGGGCCATGGCGAAAAACTGGTACGTGATTCATACCTATGCAGGATACGAGGGGCGAGTACAGGCTTCCCTGACATCTCGGGCCAGTCAAATGGGGCTTGAGAATGAGTTCGGGCAGGTCCTGGTCCCCACGGAAGACGTCATTGAGATTAAGGACGGCAAGCGACGCACGTCCAAGCGAAAATTTTTCCCGGGGTACGTGCTGGTGGAGCTGGAGGATCCTCTCAAGGATGCAACCGTGATCATGATTAAGGAGACGCCCAAAGTGACGGGCTTTATCGGGGGAGGGACAAAGCCAATGCCTCTCCCCCAGGAAGAAGCCGATTTCTTTCTGAAGCAGATCGAATCGGGGGTGACCGCTCCTCGGTCACGGGTGATTTTTTCCAAAGGCAATAACGTGCGGATCGTTGATGGCCCCTTTATGGGTTTTAACGGCTTGATCGATGTGGTTGATGACGAACATGGTCGGGCCAAGGTTCTGGTCAGCATCCTGGGTCGTGCCACTCCGGTAGAACTGGCGTTTACACAAATTGAGCATGCGTAGGGTCGCCCGTGTTGGTGAACCGTCGTTGCCGTGTCGGTGGCGATGGGGCAGCGTGTTCGTTAATCTTCCGCAGGATAAGGGATAGAGCAATGGCAAAAGAGGTTGTCACACAAATCAAATTGCAGATTCCTGCCGGGAAAGCGAATCCTGCACCGCCGGTGGGCCCTGCCTTGGGCCAGCATGGTCTGAATATCATGGAATTCTGCAAGCAGTTTAACGCGAGGACGCAGAAACAGGAGGGGAGCATCGTTCCCGTTGTCATTACCGTCTATAAAGACCGGAGCTTTACCTTTGTTACCAAGACCCCTCCGGCGTCTGATCTCTTGAAGAAAGCGGCGGGTATTATTAAGGGGTCAGGTGTGCCGCAAAAGGATAAAGTTGGCCAGATTTCCCGTGCACAGTTGCAGGAAATTTCCAGGCAGAAACTGGAAGATTTAAATGCCGTGACGCTGGAAGGTGCAATGCAGATTATCGAAGGCACTGCACGAAGTATGGGGATCACCGTTGCTGACTGAATGAGTTGGCTGGGCTGTCAAGAGGAGTGAGAGGCGTGGGAAAGCGATTACAAAACGCAAGGGCAAAGGTTGAGGCGAGTTTGTACGGCCTCCGGGAGGCGAGCGAATTAGTGAAGCAGGTGGCCTGTGCCAGGTTTGATGAAACCGTGGACCTGGTCATTCGACTGGGGGTTGACCCCAAACGCTCCGATCAGATGGTGCGCGGGACGACAGTCTTACCCCATGGCACAGGGAAAAAGGTCAGGATCGTGGTGTTTGCCAGAGGGGAAAAAGAGCAGGAAGCCCGACAGGCAGGGGCCGATGTGGTGGGGGGCGATGACCTGTTGGAAAAAGTCAAAGGTGGGTGGCTGGATTTTGATCGGGTCATCTCCACGCCGGATCTGATGGCATCGGTTGGGAAACTGGGAAAGGTGTTGGGGCCACGCGGCCTGATGCCCAACCCCAAAGCGGGAACCGTGACGTTTGATGTGGGAAAAGCCATTGAGGAAATCCGGAAGGGGCAGATTGAGTATAAGGTCGACAAGGCAGGCATTGTCCATGTCCCCATTGGCAAGGTGTCATTCACGGAATCGCAGATTACTGAAAATGCGCAGGCGGTCTTCAGTTCAGTGGTGAAGGCAAAGCCGTCCTCAAGCAAGGGGAAGTACCTCAAGGGGGCGACGATGTCCAGTACGATGGGGCCAGGCATTGCTCTGGAATGCGCGTCCCTTGCCAGACAATTTGATTAGTCATTGTGCGAGAAGGAGCCGGGAATGAAAAAGGACCAGAAAGCGGCGGCGGTTTCCGATTTGCATGAGAGGTTTGGCAAGGCAAGGCTGGTCGTCATCACGGAATACGGGGGCATATCCGTGAATCAGGTGACCCCGCTGCGACGCCAGCTCCGTGGCGTGCAGGCAGAGTGGAAGGTTGTCAAGAATGCCCTTGCCTCACGGGCTGCCGGAGGGACGTCACTGGAGCCTGTCTCGTCTTTGTTTAAGGGACAAGTGGCGGTGGTGATTGGCTATGACGATCCGGTTGTGCCTGCCAAACTGCTGCGGGATTTTATTCGGAACGAAAAATGTGAGGAGAAAATCACCTGGCGGGGTGGGATCATGGAAGGCAAAACGCTTGAGCCCGCCCAGTTGATCGCTGTGGCCGATTTGCCTTCAAAAGAAGTCTTGCTGTCGATGGTGTTGTCGGCCATGCAGGGGCCTCTTCGAGGATTGGTCGGTGTGTTGCAGGGGGTGATACGAGCGCTGCTGACGGTGCTGGTTGCGATACAAGCGAACAAGAAAGGAGAAGGAGAGATGTCTGCCACGGAAACAAAGTTCTCCAAGGAGGACATTTTGGGGGCTGTTGAAAACATGACGGTGTTGGAATTGTCTGAACTGGTGAAAGGCTTTGAAGAAAAATTTGGTGTCTCCGCTGCAATGCCCATGATGGCTGCACCGGCTGCCGGGGCAACAGCCGAGGCCGTTGAAGAAAAAGATGCCTTTGATGTGGTGTTATCCAGTGCGCCGCCCGATAAGAAAATTCAGGTCATTAAGGTGGTTCGGGAGATCACCGGGCTTGGGTTAAAGGAGGCCAAAGATTTAGTCGAAGGTGCTCCGAAACCGGTCAAAGAGGGTGCCGCCAAGGATGAGGCCGAAACGATTAAGAAAAAGCTCACGGATGTGGGGGCCACAGTCGAAGTCAAGTAACGGTGGGGGTGTGAAACGGGATCGTTTCCCTGTCATCCCACAGGCTGGTTGTCTCACAAGCTTAGATGCGTAAGGAGCCGGATATGCCTCAACCTCCATTGCCGGGCATCATCACGCGTACTGATTTTTCGAAAATTCAGTCGACGCTTGACATTCCCGACCTCGTCGAAATTCAGAAGCGCTCATACGAGGTGTTTTTGCAGAAAGATATTGACCCTGAGCGTCGCGACAAAGACAAGGGTCTGCAAGCCGCCCTCACGAACGTCTTTCCGATTGCCGATCTTAACAATGCGGCCATTCTTGAATTTTCCAGTTATTCGCTGGGCATGCCCAAATACGACATGCGGGAATGTCTGGAACAGGGCATGACCTTTGCCGCTCCGTTAAAATTGCGGATCCGACTGGTGAGGTTTGATGCACAGGACCCGGGCGCGAAGGCCAGGAAGGTGCTCGATGTTCGAGAGCAGGCCGTGTATGTGGGGGATCTGCCGCTGATGACGGAGAGGGGAACCTTTATCATTAACGGCACGGAGCGGGTTGTGGTGAGCCAGTTGCACCGCTCTCCGGGTGCGTCGTTCAGTCATGACAAGGGGCGCACCCATTCCAGCGGGAAAGTGTTGTTTTCCGCTCGCATCATTCCGTATCGCGGATCGTGGTTGGATTTCGAGTTTGACGCTCGCGATATTTTGTACGTCCGCGTCGACCGTCGGCGAAAGATGCCCGCGACGATTCTGTTGAAGGCGTTTGGCTTGTCAACGAAAGACATCCTGAAAACCTATTATCGCAGCGAGGAAATTCGGGTCTTCGAAGGGAAACTGCTGCGGAAGCTGGATCCTGACCTGCACAGTGACTTGCATGCGTCCGTCGAAGTGCTTGAGAAAGACAGCCATACCCCGATCGTGCGGAAAGGGACACGGCTTACCAAAACGCTCATCGCGAAAATGCGCACCGCCGGGGTGAAGGAGATGCCCGTTGAGGTCAAAGATTTGATTGGGTGCGCGGTACTGACGGAGATCCGTGATCCGGTGACCAACGAGGTGCTGATTGGGGAAAATCAACGGTTGATCACCACGGAGACGATAGAGTTCATCATGGCCAAAGTGAAACACAAGAGTTTCAAGGTGACCTATCTGGGCAAAGGAGCCTCGACCGTTGTGTTAGATACACTGGATGTCGAACGGGCGGATTCTCAGGAAGAAGCGTGGGTGGAAATCTACAAACGCCTTCGGCCGGGGGAACAGCCGTCTGTGGATTCAGCCAGGGAATTGTTCAGGAACTCGTTTAGAGATCCCAAGCGGTACGATCTCTCCCCGGTCGGACGGCTGAAAATCAACACCAGGTTCAAGTTTCAGGACGAGTCGACGAAAAGCCCTCAGCAGGAAACCACCGCGCGTGTGTTGGGAGGGGCGAAGGTGCGGGATCTTTTCCCTGACGGTGGTTCTCAGGAAACCACCGCGCGCTTGTTAGCGGCGCGGGATGTGGTGGAAGTGATCCGCACGCTGGTCGACTTGAAGATGGGCAAAGAGGATGTGGATGACATTGATCATTTGGGCAATCGTCGTGTGCGGACGGTTGGGGAATTACTCGAGAATCAGATTCGCGTGGGGCTGGCCCGCATGGAGCGCAGCATTAAGGAGCGAATGAGTTCACTCGATATGGAGACGGTCCTGCCTCACGACCTGCTGAATGCCAAACCTATTGCGTCCGCGATCAAAGAGTTTTTTGCCGGCAGTCAGTTGTCGCAGTTTATGGACCAAACGAACCCCCTGGCGGAAATCACGCATAAGCGCAGACTGTCGGCGCTGGGACCAGGCGGGCTCACCCGTGAACGGGCAGGCTTTGAGGTCCGGGATGTCCATCCTTCCCACTACAGCCGCATCTGCCCGATCGAAACCCCCGAAGGGCCGAATATCGGGCTCATCACCTCGCTGGCCACCTACGCGCGCATTAACGAATACGGGTTTATTGAAGCCCCGTTCCGCAAAGTCCGGAACGGGCGCGTCACGGAAAACGTCGAATTTCTTTCTCCTCTGGAAGGGCAGGAGTACATCATTGCCCAGGCGAATTCTCAGGTAGACCCCACCGGTCGTCTGGTCTCCGATGACGTGACAGCACGGCATAAAGGAGAGTTTGTCACCACGAGGCCGGAGAAAGTGGCTTACTTGGATGTTTCGCCGAAACAGGTTGTCAGTGTTGCCACAGCGTTGATCCCGTTTCTGGAGCATGACGACGCCAATCGTGCGTTGATGGGATCGAACATGCAACGTCAGGCTGTACCGCTCATGCAGAGCGATGCCCCGCTGGTCGGCACCGGCATGGAAGCGGTCGTTGCGCGAGATTCCGGGTACGTTGAACAGGCCCGGCGTGATGGGATTGTGGAAAGTGTGGATGCCAGACGGATTGTCATCCGAACCGAGTCGGGTAAGCGAGACAACGGCAAAAAGAAGACCAGACGGTTCTGGGATACGTATGACTTGGTGAAGTTTCAGCGTACCAATCAGAATACCTGTATCACACAGACACCCATCGTGAGAGTGGGACAGGCCGTGAAGAAAGGGCAGGCGTTGGCAGATGGCCCGGGCATTGCTCGCGGGGAGCTGGCATTGGGCAAAAACGTCCTGGTCGGCTTTATGCCCTGGGGAGGGTACAACTTCGAAGACGCGATTTTGCTGAGCGAGCGACTGGTTCGTGAAGACACCTTTACGTCCATTCATATCGAAGAGTTTCAGGTTGAGGCCCGTGATACGAAACTGGGCAAGGAGGAAATTACCCGCGATATTCCTAATCTGGGGGAAGAGGCCCTGCGCAACCTTGATGAAAGTGGCATCGTTCGCATTGGGGCCGAAGTGAAGGCCGGTGACATTCTGGTGGGCAAAGTGACCCCCAAGGGGGAAACCCAGTTGACGCCTGAGGAAAAACTGCTGCGGGCGATCTTCGGAGAAAAAGCCGGGGATGTGAAAGACACCTCCCTGCAAGTCCCTCCTGGCATTGAGGGGATTGTGGTGGACGTGAAAATTTTCTCCAGAAAAGGCATTGACAAGGATGAGCGGTCGAAGAACATCGAATCCCTGGATCGCATGACCATTGAACGGAATTATCAGGACGAGCTCCGCATTATTGAGGAAGAACGGAACAAGAAAATCGAGGAATTAGTGCTGGGGCAGGTGGTGAAGAATGACGTGCTGGATCCTGAAAGCGGAGAAGTGCTTTTGAAGAGAAAAGGGAAAATGACCGAAGAGATCCTGAAGAGACTGGCCGATGGTGAGGTGCGGGGCGTGGTGTTAAGCGACACGGAAGAACAGAAAAAGGTGGATGAGATTGAACGCATGGCCAAGTCTGACATTGAGAGTTTGCAGACGTTCTATGACGAGAAGGTCGGGCGGTTGCGTCGCGGTGACGAGTTGCCCCCCGGGGTTATCAAACTGGTGAAAGTCCACCTCGCCATTAAGCGCAAAATCGCGGTCGGGGATAAGATGGCGGGACGTCATGGCAACAAGGGCGTGGTGTCGAGAATTCTTCCAGAAGAAGATATGCCCTATTTGCCCGATGGCACGCCGGTTGAGATTGTGCTCAATCCGCTTGGCGTTCCGTCGCGGATGAACGTGGGACAAATTCTGGAAACCCATCTGGGCTGGGCTGCCAAGGCTCTGGGCATCCATGTCGCCAGTCCCGTGTTTGACGGTGCGACGGAGACGGAAATTAAGGCCTTGTTAAAAAAGGCGGGACTGCCGGAGAGTGGGCAATCGGTTGTGTACGACGGTCGCACGGGTGAGCCGTTTCAAAGCCCGGTGACGGTTGGTTATGTGTATATGATGAAATTACACCATCTGATTGACGACAAGATCCACGCCAGATCCACTGGCCCGTATTCGCTTGTGACGCAGCAACCGCTGGGCGGCAAAGCCCAGTTTGGCGGTCAGCGGTTGGGCGAGATGGAAGTCTGGGCTCTCCAGGCCTATGGAGCGGCTTCCACACTGCAGGAGTTTTTGACCGTGAAGTCTGATGATGTTCCTGGACGGTCGAGAATGTATGAGGCGATCGTGAAAGGCGAAAATTTTCTGGAACCGGGCTTGCCCGAGTCGTTTAACGTGCTGGTGAAAGAATTGCAGAGCCTGGGATTGGACGTTGAGTTGAAATAACGCCTTCGTGGACCATTCGAGACAGACCTCGGGTCTTTGTGAATTCTTAAAAAGGGGGTAGAGCCTTGGAAAGCATCTATGCTCTGTTCGAAAAACCGCGTGATGCCATGTCCTTTGATGCCATGCGTATTCGCATTGCGTCGTCGGATAAAATCAGTTCGTGGTCGCACGGAGAAGTCAAGAAACCGGAAACCATCAATTACCGGTCGTTCAAACCGGAAAAGGACGGGTTGTTTTGTGCGAAGATCTTTGGGCCAACCAAGGATTGGGAGTGCAATTGCGGGAAATATAAACGGATGAAACACCGGGGCATTGTCTGCGACAAATGCGGAGTCGAGGTCATTCAATCCAAAGTGCGTCGGGAACGGATGGGACACATTGTCCTGGCTGCACCCGTCGCCCATATCTGGTTTCTCAAGGGGGTGCCGAGTCGGGTTGGGATTCTGCTGGATATGGGCCTCAAACAACTGGAGAAAATTCTCTATTTTGATGAGTACGTGGTACTGGACCCCATGGACACCCCGCTTAAGGAGCGCGCGTTGCTCACGGAAGAACGGTACCGTGAATGCGTGAGGGAATACGGCCCGGGGAGCTTTCGGGCTGACATGGGAGCTGAGGCCATTCGTGAATTGCTGAAACGGGTTGATATTGAATCCCTGTGGGCGGAACGCCATGAAAAAATGAAGGCCACGACCTCTGCGGTTTTGAACAAGAAGATCACCAAACGACTGGAAATGATCGAGGCCTTTTACAAGTCAGGCGATAAACCGGAATGGATGATTATGGACGTCATCCCAGTGTTGCCGCCGGAACTGAGACCACTGGTGCCGTTGGAAGGGGGGCGGTTCGCTACGTCAGATTTGAACGATCTCTACCGCCGGGTGATCAATCGTAACAACCGGTTGAAACGGTTGAAGGAGTTAAAAGCCCCCGATGTCATTATTCGCAACGAAAAGCGCATGCTGCAGGAAGCCGTGGATGCCCTTTTTGACAACGGGCGGCGGGGACGGACCATTCGCGGGTCCAATAAGCGACCGCTGAAATCTCTCGGTGACATGCTCAAAGGCAAGCAGGGGCGGTTCCGTCAAAATCTTCTGGGTAAACGTGTGGACTACTCCGGTCGTTCGGTCATTGTGGTGGGGCCCGAACTGAAATTGAATCAATGCGGATTGCCCAAGAAAATGGCGCTGGAGCTCTTCAAGCCGTTTATCTTCCATAAGCTGGAAATGCGTGGAGCGGCCACCACCATTAAAAGCGCGAAGCGCCTTGTGGAAAAGGAGCGCCCCGAAGTCTGGGATGTGCTGGACGAAGTGATTCGGGAACACCCGGTGATTCTGAATCGTGCACCGACGCTGCATCGTCTGGGGATGCAGGCGTTTGATCCCGTGCTGATCGAAGGCAAGGCCATTCGTCTGCACCCCTTGGTCTGTGCGGCGTTTAATGCAGACTTCGATGGCGACCAGATGGCGGTCCATGTCCCGCTTTCGGTTGAGGCGCAGCTCGAAGCCCGGGTGTTGATGCTGTCCATCAATAACGTGCTGTCACCGGCGAATGGTCGCCCTCTCACGATTCCTTCTCAGGATATGGTCCTGGGGTGTTACTGGTTGACGCAGGAACAACCGGGAGCCATGGGGGAGGGGCGGGTTCTCTATTCCCCTGAAGAGGTGCGCATTGCCTATGATGCGGGTCATCTGGCTGAACAGGCCAAGGTCCGCGTGCGCATGAACGGGGGCTTAACGGAAACCACGGTTGGTCGAGTGCTGTTGGGGGAAATTCTTCCGGCGTCCATCGACTTCTCACATGTCAATCGCGTCATGACCAAAAAAGAAATGACCAGATTGCTCGACGTGGTGTACCGCGAAGCCGGCTTGCGCGATACCATCACGATGCTCGATAAGCTTAAAGAACTCGGGTTTTACTATGCCACCAGAGCCGGGGTTTCCATCTGCATTGACAATATGCACATTCCGACCCAGAAGGAAGGATTGCTGATGCGCGCGAATGAGGAAGTGTCTGAGGTCGCGCAGCAGCATAAAGATGGGCTGATTACAGACGGGGAGCGCTACAACAAGGTCATTGATGTCTGGGCCCATGTGAATGAGCAGATCGCCAATGAAATGATGAAAGAAATTAAGACCGGCGGCCATGGTCCGCAGGACATTCTGAATCCCATCTTCATGATGGCTGATTCCGGTGCCAGAGGCAGTTCACAGCAAATCCGACAGTTGGGTGGGATGCGGGGGTTGATGGCGAAGCCGTCCGGCGAAATTATTGAAACGCCTATCACGGCAAATTTCCGCGAAGGTCTGACAGTGCTCCAGTATTTTATCTCAACACACGGAGCGCGCAAGGGATTAGCAGACACAGCTCTGAAAACCGCGAACTCCGGGTACCTGACGAGACGGCTGGTTGATATTGCGCAGGACGTCATTGTGAGTATGGACGATTGTCAGACGGCGGACGGGATTGATGTGTCGGCGCTGGTCGAAGGCGGAGAAGTGATTCAGCCCATTGAAGAACGTATTCTGGGCCGTGTCGCGGCCGATGATCTGCTTGATCCGGTGAACAATACCGTGGTGGTGTCCGCGAATGACGAGTTGGACGAAATGCGCGTGAAGGCGGTGGTGGAAGCGGGTATCGATCATGTACGCATCCGCTCGACGCTGACCTGTCAGGCGCGTTGGGGAGTCTGCGCGAAGTGCTATGGCCGGGATCTGACCAGAGGCAGGCTTGTTGAACTGGGCGAGCCGGTCGGAGTGATTGCGGCACAGTCCATCGGTGAACCCGGCACCCAGTTGACCATGCGGACCTTCCATATCGGAGGCACGGCCAGCAAGGTGGTGGAACAAAGTGTGGTCGAGTCCCGGCATGATGGCGCGTTGAAGTACCTGAGCTTTGATGCCAGGGCCAATGCCGAGATTCACAACAGCCGCATGGCGGTGAAGAACAAGCAGGGCGAGTGGGTGGTCGTGAATCGCAACGCGAAGATTGCGGTATGTGACGAATCCGGGCGGGAAAAGGAGAAGTACCCGGTGGTCTATGGAGCGAAAATTAAGGCGGAGGACGGCGCGCAGGTCACGGTAGGGCAGAAACTCGTGGAATGGGATCCTTATTCGTCGACCATTCTGACTGAAGTGGGGGGGAAAATTGCCTACGGTGACATTTCATCTGCCACGATGACCGAAAAAGTCAATGAGACCACCGGTCTTCGGCATAAGGTCATCATTGAGCAGGAGCGGAGACCAGGACGCCGCAGACTGGGAACAAGCGGTCTTTCGCACAAAGACATCGTTGAACAGGACAGTACCGCAAAAGGTCAACGGCTCCGTCCAAGAATTTCCATCAAGGACGACGAGAACAAGACTGCGAAATTACCCGGTTCCGGTACACCGGCTCGCTATCTCCTTCCCGTGGATGCCCATATCTTTGTTGAAGAGGGATCCATCGTGCATCCCGGCGATGTGCTGGCGAAAATCCCTCGGGAAACGACAAAGACAAAAGATATTACCGGTGGCCTGCCGAGGGTGGCAGAGTTATTTGAGGCGAGGAGACCGAAAGAAAAAGCGGTCGTGAGTAAAATTGATGGCGAGGTGATGGCTATCCGTTTCGACAGAGGAAAGCGGAAGGTTATCGTTGATAACCAGATGGGAGACATGAACGAGACAGGGTTAACGCAGCAGGAACTGGAAGAGAAGTTAGGCAAAGGCCATCGCGTGTCGGACCTCGTTCACGAATACAGATTGGTCGAGGGTTACAGGAAGGAATATGACATTCCCCGAGGCAAACACGTCAACGTGCAGGAAGGGGACTGGGTCCGGACCGGTGAACCGTTAATGGACGGCTCGGCCGACCCCCATGACATTCTGGATGTGTTGGGCCCCAGGGAACTGCAACGATACCTGGTCAATCAGGTGCAGGAAGTGTACCGGTTACAGGGGGTGTCTATTAACGACAAGCATATTGAGATTATTGCGAGGCAGATGTTGAAAAAGATCCGCATTGAAGACCCTGGGGACACCAACTTCCTGTCGGGAACCTCCGTCGAAAAATTTGAGTTCGACGAAGAAAATCAGCGGGTCCAGGCCGAGGGCGGAAAGCGTGCGACAGGCAAGACGGTGTTGTCGGGTATTACCAAGGCGTCACTGGGTACGGACAGTTTTATTTCGGGAGCGTCCTTCCAGGAAACGACACGGGTACTGACCACTGCAGCCATCAAAGGGAAAGTCGATAATTTAAGAGGGCTCAAGGAGAACGTCATTGTGGGACGTTTAATCCCGGCTGGAACCGGTTTCTCCCGCTACCGCGAGACTTTTGTGCCAACGGTTGATGAAGGGTTGGTCGAGTCCGGAGTAGGGACGGGGGGTAATGGGGAAGAGATTGGGCAGGGCCAGGAACTCCCGGTATGATCCACGGGTTGGTCTTGACAGCAACGGTACTGAATCGGTAGAATCCAGCGCTTGTCCTGAAGCTGTGCGTTGAGCAGAGATCCTGCAGGGAAAGATCGAGAGATGCCAACAGTCAACCAGCTTGTGAGAAAAGGGCGCAAGATGCCCAAAGCCAAAAGTAAAAGTCCGGCTCTTAACCGTTGCCCGCAGCGCCGTGGCGTGTGTTTGCGTGTGTACACCACGACCCCGAAAAAACCTAATTCGGCGTTGCGTAAGGTTGCCCGTGTACGTTTGACCACGGGAGTTGAGGTGACGACATACATACCGGGCATGGGGCATAATTTACAGGAACATTCCATTGTCCTGGTACGTGGCGGTCGGGTGAAAGACTTGCCCGGCGTGCGTTATCATTTGGTGCGGGGAGCCCTTGATGCTATTGGTGTAGCCAACAGGAAACAGGGTCGTTCCAAGTACGGGGCTAACCGACCGAAGTGACGCGCTATGGTGGGGCAGGAGCTGGATTAAACGATGTCTCGTGAACAGCATGCCGTTGTACGAATGCCCGTAGCTGATTCCAAATACGGGGATCAGCTGGTGGCGAAGTTTATCAATATCCTGATGACGAAAGGCAAAAAAAGTACGGCTCAGCGCGTGTGTTACGGAGCGTTTGACATGATTCACAGCAAAACCGGCAACGATCCCTTGCAGGTCTTCCATTCCGCCCTTGGCAATGTCAAACCATCGGTGGAAGTGAAGTCCAGGCGGGTGGGCGGGGCGTCATACCAGGTCCCCGTCGAAGTCCGGCCCGTGAGACAGATAGCCCTGGCCTTTCGGTGGATGAAACACAGTGCTCAGGCGCGGACAGGGAAAAGCATGCAGGCAAAGCTTGCTGCCGAGTTGATTGATGCGGCGAATAATACAGGGTCTGCAGTCAAGAAACGAGATGCAACGCATAGAATGGCCGAGGCGAATCGTGCGTTTGCGCATTACCGTTGGTAACGGCTCCTTCTTGCTATAGTTGGCACCCTCCAGACGGCAGTGTCCTTGTTTCTCAATGTGGAGTGAAGAGTTTCCTGCGAGCCCCGTGGGGCTCGTTTTTTGTGTGTCTCGATGGAGCCAACAAATTTGCTGAAGCTGCGGAACGTTGCTGACATGGAGACGTGTCGTCGCCACGTTGTTGTGTGAAGAGGGAAGATGCCAAGAGAATATCCACTGGAGCAGACTCGGAATATTGGCATCATGGCTCATATTGATGCGGGGAAAACGACGACAACCGAGCGCATTCTGTTTTACACGGGAGTCTCTCACCGCATGGGCGAGGTGCACGAGGGTGCAGCCCAGATGGATTGGATGGCACAGGAGCGGGAGCGAGGGATTACGATTACATCCGCGGCGACGACCTGTTTCTGGAACAACCATCGCATTAACATCATTGATACGCCCGGGCACGTGGATTTCACGGTCGAGGTCGAGCGATCTTTGCGTGTGCTGGACGGGGCCGTGGCCGTGTTTGATTCGGTGCAGGGGGTCGAACCTCAATCGGAAACGGTGTGGCGTCAGGCCGACAAATACCGTATCCCCCGCATTGCCTTTCTGAATAAAATGGATCGGTTGGGTGCGGACTTTATGGGCAGTATGCAGAGTATGGCAGATCGATTGGGTGCCACGCCGGTTGCTGTGCAATTGCCTATTGGCAAAGAGGCGGATTTTCGGGGCGTGATTGATCTGGTTTCGATGAAGTCCTATGTCTTTGATGACGAAGCGTTGGGAGCAAGTTTTGATGTCCAGGATATTGCGTCCGATCTCCTGCCCATGGCGCAAACGTATCGAGAAAAACTGCTGGAGGCTGTTGCTGAATTTGATGAGGTTCTCCTTGAGTGCTACCTGAACGGCGGCACCCTGGAGCCGGATGCAATCAAGCACGCCGTGCGCGTCGGGACCAGCCAAATGAAGGTGACACCGGTTTTCTGTGGTTCGGCTTTTAAGAATAAAGGCGTGCAGCCCCTGCTGGACGGCGTAGTGGATTTTCTGCCTTCACCGTTGGACGTGCCGGATGTGGAAGGGGTCAGCCCGGTGAATGGCGAGGCTATGACCCGTAAGGCCGGTGATGATGAGCCCTTTGCGGCATTGGCTTTTAAGATCATGACCGATCCCTTTGCAGGACAGCTTACGTATTTCCGTGTCTATTCCGGGAAACTGGAAACAGGGTCGTACATCTACAATGTCACGCAGGAGAAGCGGGAACGGATCGGTCGTCTCCTCAAAATGCATGCGAACAAGCGCGAAGATATTGGTGTCGTCTATTCCGGTGATATCGCGGCTGCGGTCGGCATGAAGGGCGCGAGAACGGGTGACAGTTTGGTTGATGAAAAACATCCCATCCTGTTGGAAGTGATTAAGTTTCCCGAGCCTGTGATTTCCATGGCTGTCGAGCCGAAAACCAAACAGGATTTAGAAAAGCTTGGTTTTTCTTTGGACAAATTGGCCCAGGAGGATCCTTCCTTCCATGTGCGAAGCGATGAGGAGACCGGCCAAACAATCATTTCGGGAATGGGGGAATTGCACCTGGAAATTATCGTTGATCGTCTGGTCAGAGAATTTAAGGTGCAGGCGAATGTGGGGAAACCCGAGGTAGCCTATCGAGAAACGATTCGTGCAAAGGCTGAAGCCGAAGGAAAATATATAAAGCAAACTGGCGGGCGCGGGCAGTACGGCCATGTGGAGTTAAGCGTCGAACCTTCCGAGCCCGGGGCAGGCTTGGAATTTGTGAGTAAGATTGTTGGCGGCGCAATTCCGCGTGAGTACATTCCGGCAGTGGAAAAGGGGATCAAGGAACGTATGGAGTCGGGCGTGGTTGCCGGGTATCCGATGCGGGATATTCGCGTGATATTGTTCCATGGCTCCTTTCATGAGGTTGACTCAAGTGAAATGGCCTTTAAAATCGCCGGGTCAATCGCCTTTGAAGGTGCCTGTAAAAAAGCCAGTCCGATCCTGCTTGAGCCTGTCATGAAAGTGGAGGTGCTTGTCCCGCAGGACTTCATGGGTGATGTGATTGGAGATCTGAATTCACGGCGGGGCAAGGTACAGGGTATCAAGGCCAAGGGAGGGGCACAGGCGATTGATGCCATGGTTCCCCTTGGCGAAATGTTCGGGTATGCCACGAGCCTGCGGTCGAAAACTCAGGGGCGTGCAACGTATTCGATGGAATTCGATCAATACGAGCCGGTCCCCAAGCAACTTGCGGAGCAGATTGTCGCGAAACAACGTGGAGAATAATACCGCAGTTTCTGAAGCGACAGGCATATGACATGGAAACCATGGGTTCTTTTTCGTATCAGTCGTAGAGCATTCGAACGGGAGAGGGGGAGCAGATGGGGAAGGCGAAATTTGATCGAACGAAGCCGCATGTGAACGTGGGGACGATAGGGCATGTGGATCATGGGAAGACGACGTTGACCTCGGCCC
>RKSG01000180.1 GCA_007570995.1 Nitrospirales bacterium | reverse complement strand
GCCGTCATTCCTGCGCACGCAGGAATCCAGGGGTTGCATCAGACCATTGTGGTCGTCATCAACGCCGCCGTCATTCCTGCGGACGCAGGAATCCAAGGGTGCATCAGACCATTGCGGTCGTCATCAACGCCGCCGTCATTCCTGCGCACGCAGGAATCCAGGGGTGGGGGGCTTTGATGGGACGGCACTGGACGACCGCCTTGAAGATCTGGAGGCGCGCACCCTGTACGTGACAGGGCTTGCCACGGACACGTACGTGCAACATACCGTTCTTGAAGCCTGCAAGCGCGGCTTTCGCGTCGTGGTTGTCGAGGACGGCGTCCGCGGGATGAACGTGGAACCCGGCGATGCCGACCGGGCACTGGCGGCTATGCGGGAAGCCGGGGTTGTGGTCGCGTATTCAGCGGCTCTCGGCGTTCAAGTGTGATCGTCCGTGCGGTCTTGTGCATCGGCTAACTCACACCAGACGGGCGTATGGTCGGACGGCTTCACTTTCCCGCGCGGGCCTTTGTCCACACCAGAGTCCACGAGACGGTCAGCCGCCTGTGGAGACAGGAGCATGTGGTCAATGCGCAACCCGTGATCGTTCTGCCAGCATCCTCCCTGATAATCCCAGAAAGTGTACAGGCCTGCCTGGGCGTGTCGGGCGCGAATCGCATCCGTGAGTCCCAGATAACACAGGGTACGAAACCGGAACCTGGTCTCCGGGTGGCACAATGCGTCACCGGCAAACCCGTCAGGGTCGAACACGTCCTCGTCCGCGGGACACACATTGTAATCCCCACACAACGCAAACGCCTCCTCGCAGGCCAGCAATGTGCGCACATGGCCGATCAGGCGATCCATCCATGCGAGTTTATAGGTGAATTTGTCCGTGTCAGTCGGATTGCCGTTGGGCACATAGAGTGAAGCCATGCGCACGCCTCCGATGATGGCTTCGATATAGCGGGCCTGTTCGTCCGTAGTCTCACCGGGCAACATGCGTTGCTCGACTTCGATGGGATGTTTCGAGAGCATGCCCACCCCGTTGTAGGTTTTCTGTCCGACGATGGCGACGTGATAGCCGGCGTCTTCGATCTCGGTTCTGGGAAACATCTCTGCCTGGGTCTTCAATTCCTGGAGTAGCAGGACGTCCGGGTTGTGCTCCTTCAAATACTCCATGACATGCGACAACCGGGCTTTGATGGAATTTACATTCCACGTGGCGATTTTCATGGGGGAAGATTGTACAGGGGACGTTGGATTGGTGACAAACGGGCAGGAGCAAGGCATGAAGAAACGAGGCTGTATGGCGAGACCCTTCCGCATGCTATCGTAAGATGGGAGGGTGGCATTGCGAAGGCTGGATGCACCCTGGTCTTTTGATAAGTTGTGAGCGAAGCGGTAGGATTCGGAACAAATTGACGGGCGAGAAGAGATCAAATTTCCACTGAAGAATGAAAGAGAAGAGAGCTTCAACAATGGCGAAACCTGTACAGCCTTTGGCTGAAGTTTTCGGGCATCTCGTAGATGACCACTCGCCCAAGGGAACCAGGTATCGTGCCAAACGTCTTTGTCCGTTTAATAAATGAGAAATTTATGCTGAAAAAAGTTGACCAAGTGTATACCGAATTTGAATCTGCGCTTTTGTCAATGACAACACCTGCTCCTGGGAATGTTAGTAATTTTGTCAAGATGCTTCAGGAAAAACTCGATGAACGACTTGAAACACCTCCCACGACCAGAATTATTGCAAAACCTTTCTGAACATCCATGACCTATGCAAAGCAACAGGTATTGTTCTCGCTGCCTGCTCGTGCTCAGGAAATGCCCAGGCCCGTCAATGTTGCCTCGATTCCGCAGAGAAGTCCGTTCCGCTATCCTGGGGGGAAAACATGGTTTGTCCCCACATTTCGAGACTGGATTGCGAGTCGCCCTCGCAGACCGGAAACGTTAATCGAGCCTTTTGCCGGTGGCGGAATTATCAGTCTCACCGCGCGCTGTTTGAAAGACTTGTGCCACATGTGGTTATGGCGGAAATTGATGAAGCCATAGCGGCAGTCTGGCAGTCGGTCGTGCATGGGAAGAGTGAATGGATTGCGAAGAAAATCCTCTCGTTTGATCTGACAGAAGAATCCGTCGTGAAAGAAATTTCCAGAAGCAAACTTGACGAAAAAGGAAAAGCTTTTCAAACCATCCTGAAGAACAGAACGCTGCACGGAGGGATTCTGGCCGAAGGGTCGGGTCTTCCGAAATATGGTGAAAACGGCAAAGGAATCAGTTCCAGATGGTATCCGACAACCTTGGCTCGACGGTTTAGAAATCTCGCTGTCATTGCAGAGAAGATGGAATTCCGTCAGGAAGACGGGCTGAAGGTTATTCAGGAATACTCTGAACCGGACAATGTCGTATTTTTTATTGATCCTCCTTATACAGCCGGGAAGAAAAAAGCCGGCAGGCGGCTTTACAGGCACCACTCAATAAATCACGAACACTTATTTGAACTGTGCGAATCCATCAACGGTGATTTTGTCATGACGTACGACGACGCAGAGGAAGTCAGGGCCCTGGTAAGACGCCATGGATTCCAGATGCGTCTCATTCCCATGACAAACACTCATCATGCCATTATGGAAGAACTCGTCATCGGGAAGGATTTGGCCTGGATGGATTGTTATCCCGCTGTCCATGAGCCTGCCGTCGACTATCCTGCAGGAAGCAAGGCGCAGGGTTCCAGGAAACGCCCGGACGTGTTCTGATAATCTGTCCAGGCCAGACGGGACTTGCGCGAGTCGAGACGATAACGAGCATGGTATCAAACCCAGCACCGGCAGATAGCTCAGCAGACGGCGGCCTGAACCGGGCATTTGCCGTGTTGCGCGACACGTTCGGGTTGAACCAGTTTCGCCCTCATCAGGGGGAAGTGATCCATACCCTCATCAACGGCGGGGACGCCATCGCCATCATGCCAACGGGAGGTGGCAAGTCCCTGTGCTATCAGATTCCATCCATCGTGCGGAAAGGAACCGGCGTCGTGATCTCCCCGCTCATCGCGCTGATGAAGGATCAGGTGGACGCATTGCGGCAGTACGGAGTCAAGGCGGCATCGCTGAACTCCGGCATGACGTATTACGACAGAAGGCGCGTGGAAAGCCGTTTGATCGCTGGCGACCTGGATGTGCTCTACCTGGCACCGGAGGGGCTTCTTGCCGAGCCCATGCTGGCCCTGCTGGAGAAGATCCCTCTTGCACTGTTCGCCATCGACGAAGCGCATTGCGTGTCACGATGGGGACATGATTTTCGACCCGAGTACCTGCGGTTGTCCATTCTGGGAGAACGCTTTGCCGGTGTGCCGCGCGTGGCACTGACGGCCACTGCAGACGAAATGACGCGCAGGGAAATCGCCACACAACTGAACCTCCGCGGTGCAGACGAGCATGTCGCCGGGTTTGACCGCCCCAACATTCGCTACATGATAAGCGAAACAGCAGGGGCGAAACAGGCGTTGCTGGATTTTCTCAATGAGAAACACCGCGGGGATTCGGGGATTGTCTATTGTCTGTCACGGCGCAATGTGGATGAGGCGGCCAAGTGGTTCCGAGCGAAAGGGTTGCGAGCCGTGCCGTATCATGCGGGCCTCGCGAAGGCGGATCGGGACAGACACCACAACATGTTCGTGAACGAGGAAGGCGTGATTGTGGTGGCGACCGTCGCGTTTGGCATGGGCATCGACAAGCCGGATGTTCGCTTTGTGGCGCATTTGAGTTTGCCCAAGACCATTGAGTCCTACTATCAGGAAACCGGTCGCGCCGGACGGGACGGCCTGCCCGCCAGTGCCTGGATGAGTTACGGCCTGCAGGATGTGACGATGCTGATTCAGATGCTGGAGAGTTCAGAGGCCGACGAGGAATTCAAGCGCGTGGAACGCAGCAAGATCAATGCGCTGCTGGGCATGTGCGAGTCCGCCGACTGCCGGCGGGTGACGATACTCGGCTATTTTGGCGAGTCCTATGAAGGGCCATGCGGCAACTGTGATAATTGCCTGGAATCTCCCGAAACATGGGACGGCACCGTCGTGACTCAGAAAGCGCTGTCATGTGTGCAACAGACCAGACAGATGTTCGGGGTCAGCTATCTGGTTGATGTGCTGCTTGGCAAGAGCACGGACAGGATCAAGCGGTTTGGCCACCACCGGCTGAAAGTCTATGGCGCGGGCTTGGAGCTGGGAGCCTCCGAGTGGCGCACCGTCATTCGCCAGCTGACGGCCATGAGGCTGCTTGACCCGGACCCGGACGGGTTTGGCGGTTTGCGCCTGACGGATAAAGGCCGAGCACAGCTGCAGGCCGGCGAAACGGTCCTGTTGCGCAAACTGCGGCGCAAGAAGGTGACAAAGCCCGCCCCAAGAGTGTCCTCTGCCGCGCCGTTGACTGACACCGTGGACCAGGCACTGTTTGATGCGTTGCGCAAACTGCGCCTGGGACTGGCACGCGCGCAGAATGTGCCGCCGTATGTGATTTTTCACGACATGACGCTGATGGAAATGGCCAGGAAACGCCCCCGCGATGCGGCGACGATGGCAGCCATCGCCGGCGTGGGGCCGGTCAAGGTCAGTCGGTACGGCGAGGAATTTCTGAAGGTGATTCGAGAGTACGGGACCTGACCCACCCGACCCTGGATTCCTGCGTGCGCAGGAATGACGGCGGGGGGGCACGACCACAGGGGCATGACGGGATCAGCTCACCCCTTGGATTCCTGCGTGCGCAGGAATGACGGCGAGGGGGCACGACCAGGAGAAGGACGGGATCAGCTTAATGGGCTTCGTCCCACGAATGGCCCCGGCCGATCTCAACGGTCAGGGGCACCGACAGTTGCAACGCAGGGAGCGCGGCGGATTCCATGACATGCCGCACTACATCGCCCGTTTGCTCGACGGCGTCTTCGTCAACTTCAAACAGTAACTCATCGTGGACGGTCAACAGCATGTTGGCTTTTGTGCGGAGGTGGTGCCGCTCCAGGGCCGCCGGCACGCGAATCATGGCCCGTTTCAGCAGGTCGGCAGCGGTGCCCTGAATGGGGGCGTTGATGGCCGCACGTTCGGCAAAACTGCGTCGCGCGGCCTGTTTGTCGTGAATGCCGGTAATGTGACACCGGCGACCAAACAGGGTGGTCACGTATCCCTGTTGACGACACACCTGTTTGATGCGGGACATGTAGGCTTGGATGCCCGGGTACTGGGCAAAATAGGCTTTCATGTATTTGGCGGCTTCTTCCTGAGGCAGGTTCAGTTGCCGGGCGAGACCAAAGGCACTGATCCCGTAAATCATCCCGAAATTAATGGCCTTGGCTCGACGCCGCATCGCCGGGTCCAGCTTGTCGGCCGCGACGCCGAACAGGTGGCTGGCCGTTATGGCGTGAATGTTCTGACCGGCGCGGAATGCCTGTTTCAACGTCTCAATGTCGGCGATGTGTGCGAAGAGACGGAGCTCAATCTGCGAGTAATCCAGGGACAGGAGCATCCGTCCGGGGCTGGACACAAAGGCGTGACGAATTTTGCGACCGTCTTCGGTGCGGATGGGAATGTTTTGCAGATTGGGATGCGTCGAAGACAGACGGCCGGTCGCGGCGGCAGCCATGGCAAACGAGGTATGCACGCGCCCCGTCCGCGGATTGATCTGCTCGACCAGGGCATCGGTGTACGTGCTTTTTAATTTGTCGAGTTGGCGCCATTCCAACACATTGGCCGGCAGGGTATGCCCCTCGGCGGCCAGGGTTTCCAGCACATCCGCTCCCGTGACATACGCGCCGGATTTGCCTTTTTGCCCGCCCTCCAGTTGCAGCTCGTCAAACAGGATTTCCCCGAGTTGCTTGGGAGACCCAATGTTAAAGGTGTGCCCGACACTCTTGTAAATGGCCTGTTCCAGTGCATCCTGGCGTGCGGCGAATTCCTGGCTCAGCGCCTTCAACTTCGCACGCTCGACGGCAATCCCTTCGGTTTCCATGTCGGCCAAAACAGCCATGAGAGGCCGTTCCAGCGTCTCATACGGCGTCATCATGTGTTCAGTCGCCAGGCGGGGTTTGAAGACCTGGTGTAACTGGAACGTGATGTCCGCATCTTCGGCGGCATAGCGCAAGGCCTGCTCCAGCGGAACCAGATCAAAGGTGACTTGTGATTTGCCCGTCCCGGCTACGTCTTTGAACGTGATCGTCTGATGGCCCAGATGACGTGGGGCCAGTTCGTTCAGGCCGTGGCTGTGGCGTCCTCCGTCCAGCACATAGGACATCAACATGGTGTCGTCAACCGGCGAGATGGCCAGATGGTATCGCCGCAGCACCACCATGTCGTATTTCAGGTTATGCCCGATTTTGAGTACCGAGGAATCGGCGAGGAGCGGACGCAGAATATCGAGGGCGTCGTCGAATGGAATTTGTCGAAGTGGCTCCTGCTGGAGCGGGGGCGGCTGGTGGGCGAGGGGAATGTAGCATGCCTGACCTGGTTTCACGCACAGCGCCACGCCGACCAGTGCCGCCTGGCTGGCATGGACTGACGTGGTTTCCGTATCAATGGCGACGACGCCGGCATAACGCGCCCGGGTTACCCAGTCTCGCAGGACCGCCGTGGATTGGACCAGTTCATAGGAC
>RKSG01000155.1 GCA_007570995.1 Nitrospirales bacterium | reverse complement strand
ATGATCACTCTGTCTGTCAGTGCGAGCTTGTTGGGCCCGCCGCATTTTACCCAGACCCCGGGGGCGTTCAAACTCGTGTACACGGACGCGGCGGGCACCACGCGCACCTTCCTGCTGGTGGATGCGTACCGGGTGACTCCTGACGGGTCGCGGGTGTATCAGTTCCTGGCAGGCTCGGCGACGAGTCACTCTGACGTGGACTTTCAGCTGCCGGCGGGCGTGATTGAGTTCCAAGTGTTCTATGGCACGGGGGGAGCGGGCACCAACACGGAGGCCAATACGGCCACCAAGGTGCTGTTGAATGACGCCGCCGGGCAGACGGCTGTTCCAGCACGGTGGGCGACGCGAGAAGGTCTGCATATAGACACGGATGATAATTTTCTGGCGGATGAATACGATAGCCTCGATGCGTCTACCACAACGCCCGTTGCTTATCGAACAGGCAAGCGATTGGATGCAGGGTATCGTGGAATCGCTTTGTTATGGAAAGTTCCATCAAACGGGCTTGGACTTACAGATTCAGCATTTGATGGCACAAGACTTGTGACCTATTACTTCGATGATGATCCGCAGTTCACAACTGTGAGACAGACGTTTGTGGCAACTGCCGCACTGGCGTATGGCAACAGCGCTACACCAGTCACCTATACGATCCTGTTCAGGGCGACTGACATGATACTTTCAAGAATGCCTGCCTCAGGACAATCGCCACGTGGCACATTGTTAGCCATGTACCCCATCTTGTAAAGGGAACCATGCCGCCAGCCAGTACACCAGAACCCGTATTGCCTTCCGACGTTACCGTCTTTGATATAACCGGCGTTCCACCTGAGAAACTGGAGTTTTCATACGGGAACTCCGGGTGGGGAATCTGGGTACATGATAATACCCATCCAGATGTCGAAGGATATTTTGAACAGGAGCGCGGCTGCCATATTCTTGATGCGGCCTTTGCACGAAAAAGGCTTGTTGATCCAGCTACTGGCCAATGGAAACCACAGTACGCGCCACAGACCGTGCGGACGTTTGACTGGAAACGCCCGATCCCGGACTCGCAAATCAGCAAGAATCCTGTAACTGCCGGTTCATTGCAGCGTCACTATCGCTACAATCCCGCCACAGGCAAATACGACTCCCCCGACCTGACCGCAGATACCCACAACGAGCACGAGAAGGTGCGTGGTCAGGATGCTGACCTTGCCCTGGCCCTGCACGCCTTCGCCGACCAGGTCAACGGGATTCTGAAAGTCCTCCGCAAAGAGGCCAGCAGCAAGAAGATTTCCACCTACGACGCACTCCTGACCGACTTCAATGCCTTCCGTGATCAATACCTGCCATTCGCGTGGCGGGCCAAAATCACCAAGGCCATGATTATCTCGCTCAATGGCATTTACCATCCCGACACCACGACGTCCACGGTAGCCTGGGCCATGGACAACGCGGCGGCCTTCCTGACTGCGTTGGGTGCGGGCAATACCGCCGGCACGCTGGGCTTCTCCTGTGCCGGTTACGTCGACAAGTTCATCGAGCTACTGGAAGCCGACGGCACCCTGGCCCATGGCGCGGCGAAGCGCAACTGGAAGCGCAAGTTCGTCATCGTCACCGCGTTGACTGACGTCAAGGGCACTGGCGCGCCGGCGGTCACCGCGGCGTCCATCCTGGCGACCATCAAGGCTGCCCTAGCGCCGTCGGCGTAACGTTGCTCGCTGGCTGATACCTGTCGAACCCTTCCCACCTCAACAATCTGCTGTCAGACCTGCGGCCGGTGTACGGGCTGCCAGGGCCACGGTCGAACTGTTACAGAAACGTGCTGGCCGGTCTGGGCAGTTGACGGGTGGCACACTGCCTGGAGTTCACCTGCTTCATCCACGACTGGAAGCAGTGCACGTTCTGCACGGCGGCGGCAATCGTGCCCCTCACAGGTCAGCGCATTCCGGCGGGAAGTGGATAGTTCCCATTAGGACCTGTCAAGAACAGCTGGCGGCCTTTCTGTTTGGCATTCCTGAGAAAGCCTGTCCTTGGCTTTGGCCAAGGGGGCTGTGCCTGGTGTGGCCCCGGGGGGCTGCCCCCTCTCCCCAGGGGAGAGGGCTGGGGTGAGGGGGCGTGTCCCTGGCTTGGCCCGGGGGCTACCCTCTTCCCAAGGGAGAGGGCCGGCGTGAGGGGGCCTGTGCCTGGCGTGGCCCCGGGGAGCCTGCACCCTGACCTTCCGTCATGCCTGCAAGCCTGCCCCTGGCTTGGCTCTAGGGGCCTGTCCCCTCCACCTTTGGGAGAGGGCCAGGTCTGGAATCCCCTTTTATTGGGGTCTGTCCTGGAATCCGGAGATTTGGCTAACGATTCTCGATAATCCCCTCCTCCCATTACTGGCTGGATTCCTGCGTGCGCAGGAACGACGGCAACGGGTGCATTCTAGCCACCGCCATTTCCAGTCTTTCGCTGGCCTGTTCCGTCCTGCTCGACGCCTTCGCATCTTCAATGTGCCAGGTCAGTGCTTAGAAGAGCCACTGCGCACGGAAAAAGATGGAACGCGGCATGTTGGTATGGGACACACCAAGCCCGACACTCTGTTCCCCAACGTTCACAAACTCGTGCTGATCGAGAAGATTGATCGCATCCACACCCACCAGCAATTTGTGCTGATTCTTCAGTGGGATCGTGTGTGTCACGGACATGTTGTACGTGGTGTGCGAATCCGCATGACCCGAATTGGTTTTGGCCCCATGCTGGTGACGACGCAGACCAGAGCCGAATAACATCTGCCCGGAAATGGTGGTACCGATTTGTGTCTTGTACGTCACCATGGCCATACTCGTGATCGTTTGCATATGATCGCAGAAGATGCCTTCACTCGTTCGGATATCTTCCAGCTCCTCCTCGTGTAACAGGAAATGTCCCGATTGTAACCCTTTGCCTTTGCATTGCCCCCAGGCAACATTCCCCTGCGCCGTGAGCCTGTCCGCGAGTTTCGCGCGCAGGGTGCCCTCAATCCCACGTTGCCAGCCACGTTCATACGCAAAATAATTCAGCATGGGCGTGGTGTTGAACTGATGGGCGTCATTCATGTTGGTGTTGAGTTTGTAGTAGCCCGCCAACTGGAGCACCGCGAAGTCCCCGATGGCATGGATCGACCCGATTTCAAAGGCATGCGACCGTTCAGGGTTGATTTTGTTATTGGTGGGATCCTCGGGCGCGGCCGTCGTCCCGGCGGTGTTCAGTGCCAGAAAGGGCAAAGCCTCCAGATTGGGCGGCGTAAAGAGTCGGCCATAAAACGCGCGAAAGGTATGACGGTCGTTGAGTGCAAACGTGACCCCGAGACGGGGGCTGACCTGGGTGGCCTCAACGTATCCGTGAATGTTATCCACACGCACACCAGCATTGATCGTCCACTGCTCATGGGGCGTGAATTGATCCTGTACCCAGAATTCTTCACGATACCCGATCACTTGCCTGTCGCCACGACGTGCCAGGACCGCACCCACTGGCTCCTCGTCCGTCCCGCCACGCTCAAACGCAAACAACCTGGTTTTATTCGTCGTCGTCGTCCGATCAAGCTGCAAGCCGGTCTTGATGACATGCTGTTTGTTGATGGCATGGGTGTAATCAATCCGCACGCCACCGGCCACCCCCCACCGGTCCTGATGGCTTGCGGAAAAGGGTTCATCCGTTTCGCTCGCATAGGCCAGGATATGATAGGGATCGGTCTTAAACGTCGCCCGGCTGTGTCGCACGTATCCGGCCACACTCAAAAACCGGTTTGCGCTCATGTCGTATCGCCACACGAGATGGGAATACTGGTTGTTTTCTTGCTGGTTTTCATCAATCTCTTCCGAAGGTTTCGGCGTAAACCTCGCGTCGGTGTGGGCACGGATCAGCGCCACAATGTCACGGTTTGGCGTGTTGCCCGGTCGCGTGGGAATCTGGTAGGAGGCGATGCTGTTCAGCAGTATCCAGGTCAGGTTGTGGCGGTTGCTCAGTTGATAATCGCCACGCAGGTAGGTCTGGTTCCGTTCGCTGTGGTTGTGGTAGACCGATTGTCCCAGCGTGGGAGGATCGATACCCCGGTTGGTCGTCAGGTAATTGTTCATCACATACCACCGGAACCGGCTGCCCATGGCCCCGCCGTATTCAAAAGACGGCTGAAACGTTTGGTTACTACCGCCTGCCCCCTGAATCGAGCCGAATCCCGGCTTCGTTCCGCTTTTGCTGGTAATGTCAATCACCGCGGCTGTCCGGTGCCCGTACTGGGCTTCCATGCCGCCGAGAATGATATCCGCCCGCTTCCAGGCTCGCGGGTGAATCAGATCGGTGAACTGCGTCGTGACGGTATCGGGAATGGGCACGCCATCAATACGAAACTGGAGGTTCGCGTGCTCCTGACGGATATGGACTTGTTTGAGGCCGCCACTGGCGGCACTCGGAATGATGGCCAGGACCTCGTTCAGGTCCAGATTGTCGCCCTTCGGCAGTGATGCAATGTCTTGCTGGCTGACCGAAAACGTTTCACCGGACGCCTTCGGGTTCGTGGGATAGCGCGGTGCGACGATTTCCAGCGCAAGTTCCTCCGTCTCCTTGATGGTCAACACGAGCGGGGCTGGAGCGTCGTCGCCGATGACCAGCACAACGGCGGCGCTCTGAGAGGTTTCCCGACGGGCCTGCACGGAAAACGTGCCTGGATGTGGGGCAACAAGCACGAACTCTCCCGCGTCACTTGTGACCGTGGAGGCCACACGGTGCCCTTCCTGATCGCGCAACGTCACGGGGACATGTGCGCTGCGCCGCAAATCCGGATACTGTACGTACCCGGAGATGGTCTCTGTCTGGGCCAGTGCGTGCAGAGTCCCCCCTGCCAGAAGTGCGACCACCATCAGGACGATGCGCGTGCAATGGCCATGATACGACGACGTGTTAGCGGATTTCCTGTCTCTCATCTGTTTTCTCCTCTCTGGGGCCATCGGCGGGAACGCGATTTCTGCGTTCGCAGGAATGACCGATGGGTTGGTGGGCCATGTCCGGCTTGACCTGTGTCACGGCGCAATCGCCGCTCGATGGCGTGCTCTGACGATGGCCTGTGCGTGTGAAGTGTGCGTGTCTTGCAATTACGCAGACACAGGTGGAGCGCGAGAGGGAATGGATGGGAGTGCTCGGCTTTGCACGAGCGTGTGGGAGGCATGGTCTGCGTTGCGCAGGACCAGGAGGGAGTTGTCAGAGAGTGCAGGGGGCCAGAATGTCACAAGGCTGGAGACGTGGATCGCCATCCAGACGCACAGATCGAAATCCGAATGTGTTCCCTGATCTGTTCCGGTATCCGAAGCCAGGGCGTGTTGAATCTCCAGCGTGCCGACAAAGGGCACGAGTGCCAGGACATTCACCGACACGGCGAGGACGAGTGCCGCACAGGACGTCCAGGATACCGCGGTGGGTCGCCACGCGTTCATGGTGGTACAGGAATGGATCGGAGGAGATGCAAACATGCCGCCTACTCTACAGTCATATCTAACGCAAGTCAATTGCGTTTAACGACCAGGGCGGGACTGGCCGGCTGTGCGGGTCGTCAGGCGGGCTTGACCTGTGTCACGGGTGGCTGCTCCCTCTCCCCTGGGGAGAGGGCTGGGGTGGAGGGGGGGGCTCATGGTCTGACGATGGCCTGTTTCCGTTTCCGGTGGAGGATTGTGCAGGCCTGCTCGCTGGCTTCTTTCACCAGGACACCCATCCTGGAGAGGGATGGTTCACAGTCGACGGGGAACTGATAGTGGCGGAGCCGCTGGCTGGTTACGGGGCCAATTGAAGCGACCATGGTGTTCCCGAGTGCGTCCCGAAAGGCCTCAAGGTCGTTGGTCGTGCGGAGCAGTTGCACGACATGATCGACCTGGACGGCGCTTGTGAAGAATGCCACGTCGACGTGTCCCTCCACGATGGCACGGAGCGTGTGTGTGAGAGGTTCCACGTCATCGGGCAGTGCCCATCGGTACACGGGCACGCGCACGACCTGTGCGCCTCGTTCGGTCAATCCCTCGACAAGTTCCGTGTTCGATCTCCCGTATTCCTGGATAGCGACCCGCAGTCCGGCCAGTCCCTCGCGTTTGACGGTGTCCAGCGTGTGGAGGAGAGACTGCCACGTGTTGGGTTCGGGGACGTCCAGGTGAGAGTGCACACCCAGGGTTTTTAAGGCCGCGATAGGTTTTGGCCCGCGGCAGACGACGGTGGTGTTGGACAGTGCCTGTCGGATGGTGTCCATGGAGAACCGTGTTTTCCAGATGTCCACCAGTGTCCTTGTCCCGACGCCGGTGAGCAGAATCAGCATATCCACGTTTCCTGCCATGAGTTGCGTCCCGAAGTCCAGGGCAACCGTATTGTGTTCCAGGGGAATTTCCTGCAGGGAGGGTGCCACCATGGGGTGTCCCCCGTACCGGGCGATCAGTTTGGCCATGTGATCGGCCATTCTGCTTTCGAAAGCGGCCACGGTCATGCCTGCGAAGTCGTTCATGGCATCTGGTTCGGTTTGCATGGTTCCCTTTGCTGTGACCTGCTGTGGACGGCTTTGTCGGTGTGAGAGAACACAGAGGCCAGCGATGGGTGATGGTATCACATGGTCCGCGCGGTACAAAATCCGGGTTGTCATGCGTGCGGGAGCGGGAATCCAGGCGGGTGTCCCGGCGTGGCGTGGTCTTTGGGGTCGCGTCATTCCTGCGGAAGCAGGAATCCA
>RKSG01000171.1 GCA_007570995.1 Nitrospirales bacterium | reverse complement strand
GTCTACGGCAGGACACCACTTCCACTTTGGCAGGCCAGGGCAGTCATGCTATGATGACATCCTCCCCCGTATAACAGACAGGCGATTCGTGGGTGCATCCATCAACTCTCAACGGGCTTTCCCCGGAAACGATACCACTCAATGCGACACGACGCATTACTGTATCCTTGAAAGCCCCGTGGGCAGACTACTGCTGGCAGGACACACGAAGGCTCTGACACATGTCTCGTTCCAGGACGGCCGACACCCTCTTACCCCAGACCGCCAGTGGATCTGCTCCGAACTGCCGTTTCGCCAACCTGTCCAGCAACTGAATGAGTACTTTGCCGGAAAACGACAAACGTTCCAGGTCAGCCTCGACCCGAAAGGTACCCAGTTTCAACTCAAGGTCTGGCAGGCCCTCCGGAATATACCGTACGGACACACGGTATCCTACGGACAAATCGCTCAGGCTATCGGACGCCCCGGCGCCGCACGCGCAATCGGGGCCGCGAACGGACAAAACCCCCTCTCGATTATCGTGCCCTGCCACCGCGTCATCGGAAGTAACGGGAAACTGGTCGGCTACGGCGGCGGCCTGTCTATTAAAGAAGCTCTCCTGACTCACGAAACGCGGTCGCTCTAAGGCACGCACCCTCAACGCTGCCCTGTGTCATGCTGCTCTGCAAGAATGGACTCAAGCCGGGCAGGGGTGTAGGTCGACGGTTTGATCCATTTCCCATCGTCCCGCTTGTGCCCGCCTACCTTGCTCATGTTCGAACGCTGCACTTCACGGAATACCGGCTCCATGTCAATCCCGTAGGCAACGGCTGTGCCGTACACAACATAGAGAAGATCCGCCAGCTCCTTGGCAATGTGGGGAAGAGAACGCAAACGTAACGCCTCCTGCAGTTCGTCGGATTCTTCCTGAATGAGCCGCGCACGCAGGATCTGCGTCCCGTCATCCGGTACTCGCGGGCACTCCTCAATGTGAAGGTCAAACGCCTCGTGAAACTCCCGAACCATTCTCTGGGCTTCGTGCATGTCGCTTCCTTTCGGCCACGTGCGGCAATATCCCACAGCACCGTGAGCGTTCCCGGTCGCACTCCGGAGGACAGCGCGCGGAATGCGTGACACGGTCAGGGGGGGATTATGGTATGATTGCGCGATGCGCACCCTCAAGGTTTTGAGCCGAACAATCGCCGATTGTACTCTGTGTCCACGACTGACCACGTACCGCCGGGCTATCGCGGCGACGAAGGTGAAACGGTTCCAGGAGTGGGTCTACTGGGAACGACCAGTGCCCGGGTTCGGGGATTCCCGCGCCAGACTGTATGTCCTTGGACTGGCCCCCGCCGCACATGGGGGAAACCGAACCGGCCGGGCCTTCACCGGTGACCGCAGCGGAGACTGGCTCTATGAGGCCCTGTTTCGATTCGGGTTCGCCAACCAGGCCGAGTCAACGCATCTGGATGACGGGCTTCAGCTGAAGGATTGTTACGTGGCAGCCGCCGTGCGCTGCGCCCCGCCGGAGAATAAGCCAACGAAAGAAGAATTTGAAACCTGTCGACCCTATCTGGTTGAGGAACTCCGTCTGCTGAAACGTGTCACCGTGGTGGTGGCACTGGGGAAAATCGCTTTCGATGAATATCTGAAAGCCTCCACTGCTCTGGGACACACGATTGGCTCCCCCACTCCAAAATTCGGACATGGCTCCGTCCACGTGACCCCATGGGGCACCACGCTGCTGGGGTGCTTCCATCCCAGCCAACGGAATACCTTTACTGGAAGACTCTCCCGCCCGATGTTCTATGGCGTGTTTCAGCACGCCCGTCGACTGCTGGACGGCCCTGAGCCAACACTGGGTTAGCCTTTCGAGACGTTCCCCGTTTCCCAGTCAGCCAGAAATTTCTTGAGTCCCACGTCCGTAAGGGGATGCCTGACCAGTTTCTGAAACACGCTGTAGGGCAGGGTGCAGATATGACCACCAGCCAGGGCGGCTTCGACCACATGCTGCGGATGTCTCACGCTTGCCACCAGCACCAGGGTAGGAAATGCGTACTGGCGGAAGATGGTCACGATCTGGCGGATCAGCTCCATGCCGTGCGTGCTCACGTCATCCAGGCGACCGATAAAGGGCGAGACACACCACGCGCCGGCTTTGGCGGCCAGCAGGGCCTGGGTGGGGGAAAAGCACAACGTGACATTCACGCGAATGCCTTCGCCAGACAACCGTTTGGTGGCTTTGAGGCCCTCGGGAATGAGCGGGCACTTCACCACAACATTCGGATGGAGACCGGCCAGCTTTCGACCTTCCTCGACCATAGCTTCGGCTTCCAGGCTCACGACTTCCGCACTGACTGGCCCATCAACGATCTGACAGATCTCCAGGATCAAATCCTCAAACTTCCGACCTTCTTTGGAGACCAGTGATGGGTTCGTCGTCACCCCATCCAGAATCCCCATGCTCGCGGCTTCGGTGATTTCTTTTACATTGCCGGTGTCCAGGTAGATTTTCACGACAAGGCCCCCTCAGGACAGTGTTCAGGTTTCAACCCCTGGTCAAGCCCTCTTTCCGTCATGCCTGCGCGCGCAGGAATCCAAGGCCGTGGGCGGGCACCAGGGGCAGGCGGGTGGCGATTGATCGTCACCGCGACATCGTGTGGGGTTATTTTAATCGAGACTGGCGGATGTTGACAATCGCAAAAGGCAACCAGCCCCGCTCCGTCATTCCTGCGCACGCCGGAATCCAGGCCCGTGCGAAGACGCCAGGGGCAGGCGGGTGGCGATTGATCATCACCTCGACATCGTGCGGGATCATCCTAATCCAGACACTGGATGCTGACAATCGCAAAAGGCAACCAGACCGGAGCGAGGGCGGCACCCAGACTTCGTGGTGTGTGCATTTGACTGGACGGAAGGCCGGGAGTACGGTTTCGCGAATGTGCCGGTCAGGTCACACCGCATCGCGTTCCCGTCAGGCGCGTGAGACCTTCTGCACTCTTCTTGTTTTCTGAACGGGAATTCGTTGGTCATGCTCTCACAGCAATCTCGGGCCAGACAGGATTGGCGGAGCAGCGTCGTCTTTCGTGTGTTCCTGATCGGGATGATCGGCCTGCACGGCGGGGGATGTGTCCTGACTTCCTCCCGGGACATTTCCGTGAACCCCGCTGAACTGACAGGGAAATCCCATGACTGGTTTCTGGAACACTGGGGCACGCCACGTGCCAGAGCCAAACGGTTTTTTGGGGGGGAGACCTGGGTCTATTCCCACATTGACGGGGGCGCCCCTTCTATGCTGTTTTTCTCTCGTGCTCCTCTCGAATGCCAGATTCATTTGACTTTTGATCCAGCAGGCACACTCGAAGAGGTTGCCCGGCCCGATTGCTGAATGCCATTCAGCTTCTGGAATGAGGGCAGGCAGGCACGGACGACAGGCCAGCACCACTGGATTCCTGCGTCCGCAGGAACGACGACGCGCCTCACAGAACGGCAGGAACGCAGGACGGCAGGCCTGCCTCACTTTCTCATATGACTTCTTCGCAACAGGATATCCGGATCTACCCCACGACTGCCGCATTGATGGAGGCCGCAGCACGACACTTTGTGCAGCAGGCGCGCCAGACCATCGAGACACAGGGCACGTTGACCCTCGCCCTCGCCGGAGGCTCAACGCCAAAAAGCCTGTATGCACTGCTCACCACCCCACCCTTCCTCACGCAACTGGACTGGACACGTGTCCATTGTTTCTGGGGCGACGAACGCCACGTCCCGCCAGATCATCAGGACAGTAATTATCGCATGGCCCACGAGTCTCTCCTTAGATACCTGCCCGTTGCTCCGGACCACATTCATCGTGTGCCAAGCGAAATCCCAGACGCCAGGACGGCAGCCGACCGCTACGAAGACATGATTCGTCAACACTTCGCCGTCCCCGCACCAGAGGTGCCACGCTTTGACTGCGTTCTGCTGGGCATGGGGCCAGATGGTCATACGGCATCGCTGTTTCCAGGCACACAGGCCACACACGAACAACACCGGCTTGTGACAGCTCCCTGGGTGGACACGTTGCAGACGTCACGCATCACCTGTACCCCCGCGCTGTTTAATCACGCCAGATATGTGACGTTCCTCGTCCAGGGCCAACACAAGGCACATATGCTCCGCTCCGCTCTTGAAGGGCCTCCGCAACCAGACCTCTGCCCCGCCAGCTGCATCCGGCCACAGGCAGGAACACTGACCTGGTTTGTCGATCAGGAAGCCGCCAGCAAACTGTCCCTCCCATCCTGATCAGACCAGCCCGTACTTTGCTATGTTTCACGCCGTTTCTGTATACTGAGACTGCCCCCGACAACAACATACCCTGTGTTGGACGCGGGAGGATCTGCCCCGTTTCGATTCCCGGTTGTCGGCGACGAGGGACGACGTTTCCTGAGAGTTTTCAGTGTCGTGGGTCCGCAACGTCCTGGCCCAATGGGTAGCCCCCCTGGACCGACGCGGGGAGTTGTGCTTTTTACAAACCCCTTTGTGTGTTTTATCATCCGCTTCACCGCGAGGGACTGATGGAATCTCATGTCATTACCCGCTCCGTGAACGAGCGATACGCCCGCGCCGTGACGACGGGCGAGGAAATGTGCTGCCCCACCGGATACAATTACGAGGAGCTGCGGGCTTTTATTCCTGATCCGGTTCTTAAGGTGTCCTACGGATGCGGCACCCCCATTGGCCTCACCACCGTTCAGCCAGGCGAAACCGTTCTCGATATCGGCTCCGGAGGGGGGATCGACTGCTTCGAGGCCTCCCGTCGTGTGGGGGCATCCGGTCAGGTGATTGGCCTTGATATGACAGACGAAATGCTGGCCCTTGCTCAGGCTCATGCCCCGACGGTGGCCAGCAACCTCGGCTATGCACAATCGAATGTCGAATTCCGCAAGGGACAGGCCGAGGCTATGCCGGTCGAGGACGCGACTGCCGATCTGATTGTCTCTAACTGCGTCATCAATCTTTCACCAGACAAGGACACGGTCTTCCGGGAAATGTTTCGGGTGTTGCGCCCCGGAGGACGGTTCTCCATTTCGGATATTGTGACGGACCAACCCCTGCCGCAGTATCTGATCCACGACAGGGAGAAATGGGGCGATTGCCTTTCCGGAGCACTTCCATTCCACCAATACTGGCATGGTCTGCGCACAGCGGGATTTGTGAACGTGCACCAGGTCACCCTCATGCCGTGGCGCGTGATTGATGGCTTTCACTTCCTTTCGGTGACGCTGGCCGGGTACAAGATGACGTGGACATCCCCGACGGCACCTCAATTTGCTACGCTCAAGGGGCCTTTCAGTCAGGTGCGGGACGAACTGGGGCATACGTATCAACGGGGGATTCCGGAACCGCTCGACCCACGGACGGCCGCCTTGCTCCAGATGTCACACTATGCGGGGCTCTTTCTCTTTTCCAAGACGCCCACCCCCCTCACCCGCGACGACCCGCGATGGGTGGCCGTGTGGCCGGACGAGGCTGACTGCATCTGGAAAGGGGATTTCGCTCTGCTCACCGGGCCACTGCTCGAAGCCCAGGACGACGACGGACATACCTTTTCCGGCGATACGCTACCAGTGGAAATCTGCTCAAAAACCAGGAAGGTGCTCGACCATGCTCTGTACGCGCCCTATTTCGGGACGTTCAATCGCGCGGGGGGGCACGTGCCCACGGAAGCGGAGACCTGCCAACCATCAAGCGGTTGCTGCTAGACGACACGTGTGATGCCACCACTTCCCATGCTCACCAGTTCCTTTTCGCGCACGCTGGAGGAACACGGGTTTCCGCCCCTGCGTGCCAGGCTGATTCACACGCTGCAAGTGAATCTGGGCAAACTCTGCAACCAGACCTGCCAGCATTGTCACGTCGACGCCGGCCCGTCCCGAACAGAAATTATGACGCGTGAGACGATGGACATCATTCTCGGGGTGCTGCGACGCCATCCGGAAATTGCGACCGTGGACCTGACCGGCGGCGCCCCGGAAATGAATCCACACTTTGACTATCTGGTGTCGGCCTGCCGCTCCATCGGGAAAACGGTCATTGACCGATGCAATTTGACGGTCTTTTTTCTCAAAGGCAAAACCCATCTCCCCGAATTTCTGGCCGGGCACCGTGTGGAAATCATCGCCTCCCTGCCCTGCTATCTGGAGGAAAACGTGGACCGGCAGCGGGGAAAAGGCGTCTTCAGCCGGAGTCTCGAGGCTGTACGGCATTTGAACGCGCTGGGATACGGGAAAGAAGGCGGGGACCTGGCGTTGCATCTCGTTTATAACCCCTCAGGCCCTCACCTGCCTCCTGAGCAAAAGGCGTTGGAGGCAGATTACAGAGCAGAGCTGTTCTCACGTTTCGGCATTCGGTTTAACCGACTGTATACCATCACCAATATGCCCATTAACCGCTTCCTGGACGATCTGCACGCACAGGGCCAGTATGAGCAGTACCTGAACCTGCTTATTGAGAGTTTCAACCCACATGCGGTGGAAAACGTGATGTGCCGCAGCCTGCTCAGCGTGGGGTGGGATGGACGGCTGTACGATTGCGATTTCAATCAGATGCTCGACTGGCCCGTTGATCGCACCATGCCGCAAACCATAGCCGATTTTGATTCCGGGGGGCTGACTACCCGGCCTGTCGTCATCGGGCAGCACTGTTACGGGTGCACGGCGGGCGCGGGGTCATCCTGCAACGGGTCGCTCGACTGACCAGGGGTCGGGGCAGGAGGGGCCTGGGTTCTCATCCACGGCGGGT
>RKSG01000074.1 GCA_007570995.1 Nitrospirales bacterium | reverse complement strand
CCGATAGCGATGGAGCAGGGGTTGCGGTTTGCGGTGCGGGAAGGCGGGCGGACGGTCGGGGCTGGGGTGGTGACCGACATTCTCGCCTAGAGGAGGAGTCTGGTGGTTGTGAGTGTGGATCAGCGTATTCGTATTCGATTAAAGGGATTTGATTATCGGGTCCTTGATCAATCGGCACGGGAAATCGTGGAGAGCGTGAAACAGACAGGCGCACAGGTTGCCGGGCCTATTCCGCTTCCCAATCGCATTGAAAAATTTACCATTCAGCGATCCACTCATGCGGATAAAAAGTCCCGGGAACAGTTTGAAATCCGAACACATAAACGATTGTTGGATATTCTTGATCCCACCCCGGACACAATGGATGCGCTCATGAGGTTGAATTTGGCGGCGGGCGTGGACGTGGAGATTAAGCTGTAACGTATCGCATCGTCGTGTGCGGTGGTAGAGGGTGTGTCATGGTGACAATGTTGATGGGAAGGAAATTGGGGATGACGCAGATCTTTGACGAGCAGCGTCGCTTGCGTCCCGTTACGGTGATCGAGGCCGGGCCCTGTCACGTCACAGCGGTGAAGACCAAAGATCAACATGGGTATGATGCCGTGCAACTTGGGTACACGGAAGTACAGGAGCGAAAACTCACCAGGGCTCAGGTGGGACATCTTCGTGCTTCCGGCCAGGAGAAGCTGTTCAAACATTTATGGGAGGTGCGTGGTGTGTCGTCAGATTGTCATGTGGGCGATGCCGTAACTGCGGATCTCTTTGAAAAAGGGGAGCTGGTCCATGTGCAGGGTACCTCCAAGGGCAAAGGATTTCAGGGTGTCATGAAACGGCATAATTTCTCCGGTGGGCCGGCCAGTCACGGTTCCATGTTTCACCGTGCACCCGGCTCGGTCGGAAGTAGTTCGTACCCCTCTCGTGTGATGAAGAATAAAGCGCTCCCGGGACAGACGGGCAATAAACGGGTTACGGTACAGGGATTGCAGGTGCTGGACATTCGACAGGAAGAGAATCTGGTCCTTATCTCTGGAGCAGTGCCTGGTCCTGCTGGAGGGCTGGTCTTTATCCGGAAATCGGGGAGGCAATAGTCATCATGGCTTCCATGTCTGTCGTGGACCAGACAAAAACCCACGTGGGATCCGTTGATGTCAGCGAAAACGTGTTTGGGGTCACGCCGCATGCCGTGCTGGTGCATTCCGCGGTGGTCATGCAGTGCGCGTCGCTTCGGCAGGGTTCCGCCAGTACGAAGGGGCGTAGCGAGGTCAGTGGGACAGGGAGAAAACCGTGGAAACAGAAACAGACAGGACGGTCGCGAGTGGGTTCGAATCGATCGCCGATCTGGCGTCATGGAGGGACGGTCTTTGGACCACGGCCCCGGCGATATACTTCCAGCCTGTCCAAGAAAATGTATCGAAAGGCCATGCAGAGCGCGCTGTCCTCAAAGAAAACGGCCGGCGAGCTGGTGATTCTTTCCGACCTGTTGCTGCCGGAACCAAAAACCAGGTTGGCAGCGGCGGTGTTCAATCAACTGGAATTGTATGGCACGATACTGATCGTGGTCGGGCAGGACAATCCTGCTGTCCTTCGTGCGACACGGAATTTGCCTTATGTGAAAACGGTATTGCCGCAGGACCTGACGGTGTACGACGTGCTGCGATATGAGACGCTCCTGGTGGTGCAGGACGCATTGCCAGCTATTCAGGAGTTATGGTCATGACCCGCGGCCCGTTTGATATCCTGATCAAACCCCTGTTGACCGAAAAAATCACGGGGATGCAGGAAAGCACCAACACCGTGGCCTTTATTGTGCGAAGTGATGTGAATCGCATCGAGGTTCGCCGGGCGGTGGAGGTCGCGCTCAAAGTGAAAGTCAAATCCGTGAATATCATGATGGTCCGGGGAAAGCCGAAACGTCAGGGCCGGTTTCTTGGCAAACGGCCGGACTGGAAGAAAGCCCTTGTGACACTTCACGAAGGGGAAAAGCTGGCGTTGTATGAGAGTGCGTAATCCTTCACGGACGAACATGTATCGGTTGCACACAATCGCACGAATGAAGAAGGAGTGCAGGGGCAATGCCGAATAAACCATATCGGCCAACGACGCCCGGGCGGCGGGGCATGACGGTCATCAAGGGTGAGGACCTGTCGAAGGAGCGGCCTGAAAAACGTTTAACGACTGGTGCGTCTCGCTCCGGGGGGCGGAACAGTGCCGGGCGTGTGACCAGTCGATTTCGCGGTGGAGGGCACAAGCGTCTCTATCGAGTCATTGATTTCAAGCGGGATAAGACGGGAGTGCCTGGAAAAGTCGTCGGCGTAGAATATGATCCCAATCGCTCGGCTCGTATTGCATTGATTGCCTATGCCGACGGCGAAAAGCGGTATATTCTGGCTCCCGTCGGATTATCGGTCGGGGATGTTATTCAGTCCGGTCATGATGCCGAGATTCGTCCTGGCAATGCCCGGCCGTTGGCCTCAATGCCGCTTGGCACGATCATTCATAATATTGAACTCAAGCCTGGCAAAGGTGCCCAATTAGCGCGGAGTGCCGGGGCAGCAGGTCAGGTGATGGGTCGGGAATCGCATTATGTCCAGGTCCGCCTGGTTTCTGGCGAAATGCGTCGGATTCTGGGAACGTGTATGGCAACAGTGGGACAAGTGGGGAATCTTGAGCACGAGAACGTAGTGGTGGGGAAGGCCGGTCGAGCCAGGGCAATGGGTCGGCGACCGCACGTTCGAGGGGTCGTGATGAATCCGGTTGATCATCCGCACGGGGGTGGAGAAGGGAAGTCCGGGCAGGGAAATCCCCACCCGGTATCCCCGTGGGGTGTGCCCACCAAGGGGTTCAAGACTCGCAAGAAGAACAAAACATCATCGCGTTTCATTATTTCCCGTCGGACGCAATAAGGGGAGCGGTAGTCAACCATGCCTCGCTCGATTCGCAAAGGGCCTTTCGTGGATGCGCACCTCATGGAAAAGCTGAGTGCGGATATTGACTCGCGATTAATCAGGACCTGGTCGCGTCGCTCAACCGTGATTCCTGAAATGATCGGGCGTACCTTTGCAGTACATAACGGGAAAAAGTTTATTCCGGTCTACGTGACGGAAAATATGGTCGGACATAAGCTGGGAGAATTTGCTCCCACCCGGTTTTTTAAGGGCCATGGGGCGGCCAAAACGGAAAAAGCCGTTCCGTTGAAATAGAGTAACAGACAGGGGAAGGAAGACCACCGTGGCTGAAGCCAAAGCCGTTTTGCGATACGCCCGAATGTCCCCGCAAAAAGTGCGTATGGTGATTGATGTCATTCGCGGGCGCGGCGTGTCCGAAGCCTTAACGGTGCTCAAGTACATGCCGAGGGCCGCAGCCCCTGTCGTGGAAAAGGTGTTGCATTCGGCGGTGGCCAATGCGGGGCAACGGGATTTGGGGGATCCTGAATCGCTGAAAATCTCACGGGCTTATGTGGATGGCGGCCCGATCTTAAAACGATTCCAGGCCAGGGCCATGGGCAGAGCGTTCCCCATCCATAAGCGAACCAGTCACGTGACCATTGTGGTTTCCCCCTCGGAAGATCATTCGTAGGGAGCGGAGAGTATGGGGCAAAAAACACACCCGTACGGTTTTCGGCTTGGGTATACCAGGACATGGAATTCCCGATGGTATGCCAAGAAGGATTTTGTGAAGTTGTTGCACGAGGACGTCGCAATTCGTGCAACGGTCAAACGTCGCCTGTTTCATGCCGGCATTGCACGCATCGAAATTGAACGTTCCGGAAATCAGATGAAGGTGATCATTCATACAGCCCGGCCCGGCATTATCATTGGAAGAAAAGGGGCAGAAGTTGACAAGTTAAAGGCAATGCTGGAGCAACGTTATGGTCGGGAAGTCTATGTGACAATCAAGGAAATCAAGAAACCCGAATTAGAGGCACAGCTGGTGGCGGAAAATATCGCCCTGCAATTGGAAAAACGTGTCTCGTTTCGTCGTGCCATGAAAAGGAGCGTAGCGTCAGCCATGCGGCTGGGTGCCCGGGGCATACGGGTATCTTGCGCGGGGCGGTTGGGTGGTAATGAAATTGCCAGAACGGAATGGTACCGCGAGGGCCGTGTGCCACTTCATACGCTCAGGGCAGATGTGGATTATGGTTTTGCGGAGGCTCGCACAACCATGGGCATCATCGGCGTGAAGACTTGGATTTACAAGGGTGATGCCAAGTTGCCGTCTGCTGTGCCGGAAGAGGCACCGTTGAGTTTGCCGTAGACACGTTGGAGCATGTGTTGAACCAGTAGAACTGTGCAGCGGGGCTGTTGTGTCGTGAGGCTTCACGTCCGGCGGTCGGTGGTACCTATGTTATCTCCCAGAAAAGTTAAGTTTCGGAAAATGCAAAAGGGCAGGATGCGGGGGAAAGCCTACCGTGGTGGTGAGGTCGCCTTCGGACAGTTTGGACTCAAGGCGCTTGAACCCGGCCGGATTACGGCACGGCAAATTGAGGCGGCGAGAATTGCGATGACACGCCACGTGAAGCGTGGCGGTCGAATCTGGACTCGCATTTTCCCGGATAAGCCGATTACCAGAAAACCCGCGGAAGTGCGGATGGGCAAAGGCAAAGGCAATCCTGAGTTTTGGGTGGCAGTGGTCAAGCCAGGTCGCATTCTCTATGAGATGGATGACGTGCCGAGAATCATCGCTGAAGAGGCGTTTCGGCTGGCCGGCCATAAACTTCCCGTGGCGACACGCTTTGTGGTTCGGGGAACCTACGCGGTCTGAGGCGTGATGATACACATCGGAGGATTACGAGGCATGGAACCCGAGGAGTTGGTCGGGAAAGTGCACGAGTTGAAGGAGGAACTGTTTCACCTTCGGTGCCAGCTCGCCCTTGGTCGCGTTGAAAATCCGATGAGAATTCGTCATGTCCTGAAAGATGTGGCCAGGGTCAAGACCGTGCTTCGCGAAAAAGAGCTCGAGGGTATTCGGAACGCCAGCCAGGATGTTGGGGGATCATGAACAATCGGCACAGACGGCAACGCGCATCGTATGGGCGAGTGGTGAGTGATAAGATGGACAAAACTGTCGTCGTGGCCGTGACGCGACTGGTGCAGCATCCTTTGTATGGAAAAGTGGTGAGGCGGGTAACTAAGCTCAAAGCCCACGATGAGACGAATGAGTCCCGTATTGGCGATCGCGTGAAAATCGTGGAGACAAGACCGCTCAGCAAAGATAAGCATTGGCGGGTGGCGACAATTGTGGAACGTGGCGAGCACAATCCGTCTCCGTAATAACGGGGCAGGAACCTGTCTGGCACGCAGTGTGTGGGGTGAGATCAAGCCATGATACAGAATTACAGCTCTCTTGATGTGGCGGATAATTCCGGGGCGAAACGGGTGCGGTGTTTTCACGTGCTGGGGGGCACCCGTCAACGTTATGGGGGCATTGGCGATATCGTGGTGGTGTCGGTGCGGGAGGCGATTCCGAAAGCATCGGTCAAAAAGGGTGACGTGGTCAGGGCAGTGATCGTTCGGACTCGCAAAAGTCGGCGCCGCGAGGATGGATCCTCCATTCGATTTGATCGCAATGCCTGTGTGCTGGTGAATAGTCAGGGAGAGCCGGTAGGTACGAGAATCTTCGGGCCTGTCGCCCGGGAGTTGAGGAAAAAGAAGTTCATGAAAATTATTTCTCTGGCACCGGAAGTGGTCTAGCATCCATGGCGAATCGGACGACACAAAAAAGCCCGAGGGTAACCAAAGCCCGTGTTCGAAAGGGCGACACGGTGATCGTGGTCGCCGGACGGGAAAAGGGGAAGGTGGGGAAGGTGTTGCACGTCAATCCGGGAGATAGCCGGGTGACGGTGGAAAAACTCAATATGATCAAGCGCCACACGAAACCCTCTCAGAAAGTCAGGCAGGGCGGCATTGTCGAACGGGAGGCTCCCCTGCATATTTCGAATGTGATGCTGTATGTCCAGGCATTGGAGCAACCATCCCGGGTGGCGATCAAAACGTTGGAGGACGGGCGTCGGGTGCGGGTTTTGCAGAAGAGCCCGGAAGACGTAGTGGATAGAGTGTGATGAGTGACCCAAACGTCACAGATGTCGACCCGGTAACGAAGAACAGGGCGGTGCCAGGGGGCAGCCCCCAGCCCAGGTTAAAGGTGCGCTATCGGGAGGAAGTGATCCCCCGGATGATGAAAGAATTCTCTTATGCCAACCCGATGCAGGTGCCTCGTTTGGAACGGGTGGTGATTAATGTTGGACTGGGCGAGGCCGTTCAAAATGTCAAGTTGTTGGATAGCGTCATGGCGGAACTGGCGTTGGTCACTGGTCAGAAGCCCGTCGTAACCCGGGCCAAAAAAGCCATTGCCGGATTTAAGGTACGCCAGGGGATGCCCATTGGTGCCAAGGTCACATTGCGCCGGAGCCACATGTATGAATTTCTTGATCGATTGATGAGTATCGGATTGCCTCGGATTCGGGACTTTCGCGGGGTGTCGCCCAAGTCTTTTGACGGTCGAGGCAATTATACGCTCGGATTGAAGGAACAGTTGACCTTCCCTGAAATCAAATATGATGACGTGGCGTTGTTCCATGGCATGGATGTTACGATTGTGACGAATGCCACACGCAATGATGAAGCCAGATCCCTGTTGGCAAATTTGGGGATGCCGTTTCGTCGTTGAGCCCTTAACCTGCAACGCGTGAGACGGAGACAATTGTGGCAAGAAAAGCGTTACGCAACAAGGCCGCGGCGGAACCTAAGTTTTCTGTCCGACGGTACAATCGGTGTCCGCTCTGTGGTCGGGTGAGGGCCTTTTTGCGACGATTCCATATGTGTCGAATTTGTTTTCGACTGCACAGCCTCCACGGGAATATTCCCGGAGTCACGAAGTCCAGTTGGTAGTTCCACGCTGGCAGGCAATGGAATGAGGGGATGATGCGATGGCGATGACCGATCCTGTGGCTGACCTGTTTGTTCGAATGATGAATGCGCTTCGTCGGGGCCATACGACCGTGACGATTCCGGCATCCCGTTTGAAAACCAACATTCTTTCCGTCTTCAAAGCCGAAGGCTTTATTCATGATTTTGGTCCAACCACGCTCAATGGACATCCGGCCATTCAGGTAGACTTACGTTATGTTCCGGGGAGACAGCCGAAACCCGTCATTGAGGTGATCAGGCGGATCAGCAAACCTGGCAAGCGGGTGTACGTTGACGTCCCGTCCATCCCGCGTGTGCGAGGCGGGTTGGGAGTCGCGATTCTTTCGACATCGAAAGGGGTCATGACGGATCGGCAGGCCCGGCACAGTCGAATGGGTGGAGAAGTCCTGTGCCACGTGTGGTAGGCACGGGCGAATCAGCATACTGAAACTGGAAGACACTGCAACAATGTCCAGAATCGGAATCCAGCCTATTGCTCTCGCCTCTGGCGTTGAGGTGCATGTCGAAGATCGTTCCGTCTCTGTGAAGGGCCCCCTGGGCCGATTATGCTGGGCGCTGGCCGATGGGATTGACGTTGACGTCCAGGAAGGGGTGATGCATGTAAGAAGAGCAGGAGATTCTCCTCGCTCGAAAGCCTTGCATGGACTGACGCGGGTTGAACTGTCGAATCTGGTTGAGGGGGTGACCAAAGGATTCCAGCGAACGCTGGAGTTGACGGGTGTGGGGTATCGAGCTCAAGTGCAAGGGCAAACCATGACCTTGAACACCGGGTTTTCTCATCCCGTTGTCTTGTCGATTCCCCAGGGTGTGCAAACGTCGGTCGAGCGGCAGACCGTGATATCGGTTACCGGTATTGATAAGCGTCTGGTGACACAGACGGCTGCCAACATTCGCCGTATCCGTCCGCCCGATGTCTACAAACAGAAAGGCATCAAGTACGCGGGCGAGATTTTGCGCAAAAAAGCCGGGAAAGCCGGCAAGAAATAAGACGAGCGTATGAATCAACAGACGAAACAGCGACGTGCTCAACGACGCAAGGCTCGTGTCAGAAAAAAAGTTCGGGGGACCGCGTCGCGGCCACGACTGACCGTGTTTCGAAGCAATGCGCATATTTACGCTCAGGTCATTGATGATCGGGTAGGTCGAACGCTTGCAGCGGCGTCGTCCAACGATCCGGAGCTTCGCAAAGCGGTGCCGTCGGGTTCATCGACGATGGCGGCCCGGGGCGTCGGGAAACTGTTAGCTGAACGTGCCCGGGCTGCAAATGTGCTCAACGTCGTGTTCGACCGGAACGGGCGACTGTACCATGGCCGGGTGAAAGCCGTGGCCGACGCGTCTCGTGAAGGAGGGCTTATCTTTTAACCAGAGGGATGACATTCGGTGCACGTAAATCATGAGGAATTGAATCTCAAGGATAAACTGGTTTCGATTAACCGGGTGGCGAAGGTTGTCAAGGGAGGCAAGCGGTTTTCCTTTGGTGCCTTGGTGGTGGTTGGCGATGGTGCAGGCTGGGTTGGTGTGGGGAAGGGCAAGGCGACCGAGGTGCCGCCGGCAATTGCCCAGGCCGTGGGACGGGCGAAGAAACAACTCATGTGTGTCCCGTTAAGCAATGGGAGTATCCCACACGAGGTGCATGGGCGGTTTTGTGGAGAACATGTGTTCATGAAACCGGCCAAAGAGGGGACGGGGATCATTGCAGGCGGGGCCGTCCGTGCGATTCTGGAGGTGCTCGGGGCCCGTAATGTTATCGCGAAAACCTTGGGCCGTGGCAATCCCTGCAACGTGGTGCAGGCCACGTTGTCCGGCTTGTCCCAGCTCAGAGGCCCGGACGATGTCAAGCAGATTCGTCGAATTGATGGTGGAGAATGATCTGTGCATGGGAAGGAAAGCGTCGTGACGCAATCCAGACACGATGATCAGATTGTCCTGACGCTGGTGCACAGTCCCATCGGACGGCCGCCGAAGCAAAGGATCTATTTGCGGAGCCTGGGATTGCGCAGGTTACATCAAACCGTGACATGTCCCAGAACGCCCCAGGTGTTGGGGTTGGTAAATAAGGTCAGACATCTGGTTGAGGTGAAGGAACCGTGAAGCTCCACCAGTTACGGCCCGCACAGGGCTCCAGGAAATCGAGAAAACGGCTGGGACGCGGGCCTGGGTCGGGTCGCGGCAAAACGGCCGGCAGAGGGCATAAGGGGATGCTGGCCCGATCTGGAAGATCGAATACCCAAGGCTTCGAAGGGGGCCAAATGCCGCTCATCAGGCGAGTGCCCAAGCGGGGATTTCGTAATCCGTTTCGTACCGAGTTTTGCGTGGTTAACCTCAAGACACTTTCCGACCTTGACGAGGCGACACCTGTGACGCCGAAGGTCTTATATGAGAAAGGGATTGTGAAAAAACAGTCGAAGCCGATCAAGATTCTCGGAGAAGGAGTGCTGAGCAAGCCTCTGACGATTGAAGCCCATCAATTCAGTCGGTCAGCTCTTCAAAAAATTGAACAGGCGGGCGGACAAGCCAGGGTCATCGATCGTGCTTGAACGGCTCATTACGAGCTTCCAGAACATCCTTAAAATTCCGGAGTTACGTAGCCGTGTGCTGTTTATGTTGGCTATGCTGGCTGTGTACCGGATTGGGGCTCATATCCCGACGCCTGGAATTGATGGTGATGCGCTGTCGGCGTTTTTGCTGGGCCGGGGCGGGGCGTTACTCGGCTTCCTGGATATTTTTTCCGGTGGGGCACTCTCCCGGCTGACGATTTTTGCTTTGGGCATTATGCCCTACATCAGCGCATCGATTATTATTCAGTTATTAACCGTTGTTATTCCGCATTTATCGAAGCTGGCCAAGGAGGGGGAACGGGGAAGAAAAACAATCATCCAGTATACCCGCTACGGAACCATAGGCATCGCGTTGGTACAGGGCTTTGGAATTGCCCTGGGTCTCGAGGGTATGAATCAGGGCCAGTTTGTGATGGAGCCTGGTTGGCCGTTTCGGTTCATGACGGTGATTACGCTGACCGCAGGAACGGCGTTTCTCATGTGGTTGGGTGAACAAATTACCGAGCGGGGGGTTGGAAACGGCATCTCGCTCATTATTTTTGCGGGGATCGTTGCACGGCTGCCGAGTGCGGTGGTGCAGACCTTCGAAATGTACAAAGTGGGGGAGTTGAGTCTTCTCTTTCTGCTTCTGTTGGGTGTGGTCATGGTGGGTGTGGTCACGGCCATTGTGTTTTTGGAGAGCGGGAGACGGAAGGTCCCGGTTCAATATGCCAAACGGGTGGTCGGGCGTCGCGTGTATGGAGGGCAAAGCACCCATATTCCTTTGAAGATTAATACGGCGGGGGTCATTCCGCCCATTTTTGCGTCGTCCATTATTGCCTTCCCGGCCACCGTGGCCTCGTTTATTCAGATACCCTGGGTCCAGTCGCTGGGAGCGCAACTGGCTCCCGGGTCGTTCATCTATACGTCATTGTACGTCGGCATGATTATTTTCTTCTGTTTTTTCTACACGGCGGTCGTGTTGAATCCGGTCGATATGTCGGACAACATGAAGAAGCATGGAGGGTTTATTCCGGGTATCAGGCCAGGCCAGCGCACGGCGGATTATATTTACAGGGTGCTCACCCGCATCACGTTTGCTGGCTCGCTGTACTTGGCTGTGGTCTGCGTGATTCCGGAATTATTGATTTATCAGTTGAATGTGCCCTTTTATTTTGGGGGCACCTCGTTGCTGATTGTCGTTGGCGTAGGGTTGGATACCGCGCAACAGATTGAGTCGCATATGCTGATGCGAAATTATGAAGGATTTTTGTCCAGGGGGCGCTTAAAAGGTCGGAGCGGGTAGCGCCGCGGGTGGCTATGCAACTGGTTTTTCTTGGTGCGCCTGGGGTGGGAAAAGGCACGCAGGCCGAGTGTGTGGCCGCTGAGCTGGGAATTACGAAAATTTCCACTGGAGATTTGTTGCGTGCCGGCGTGGCCGGGAAGACCCGGCTGGGGCTGGAGGCCAAACACTACATGGATCGAGGGGATCTCGTGCCGGATAACGTGGTGATTGGGCTGGTGGACGAAAAAATCGGTTCTCTGGAATGTCAAAATGGGTTTATTCTCGATGGATTTCCTCGAACCGTTCCTCAAGCGGATTCCTTGTCCGACATTCTGCGGAAGCGGCAGTTGGTGCTGGACCGGGTCATTTATTTTGTGATGCCACGCGAGGCCGTGATCAAACGGTTGACCGGACGAAGAAGTTGTCCACAGTGCTCCGCGGTGTACCACATTGACTATCGTCCCTCAAAGCGGGACGGGCTCTGTGCCGTATGCGGGGCAGCACTGGTGCAGCGCAACGATGACAAAAAAGAAACGGTGGAATTACGACTGGCGGTGTATGAAGAGCAAACCTCTCCATTGATTGCTTACTACAGGAAGCACCATGTGCTGGCTGAGTTAGATGGGATGGGTTCCGTGGATGATGTCCAGGCGCGATTGCTCGCTTTGCTCCCGACGTCGTGACACTTTATGATTATACTCAAAACCGAGGAAGAGATTGTGCTGATGGCACAGGCGGCGAAGATGGTGGCTGAGGCGCATCAGGTGCTCCAACAGGAAGTCAAGCCTGGTGTCACCACATTGCAGTTGGACAAAATAGCCGAAACCTTTATTCGGGACCACGGCGGGATTCCGGCTTTCAAGGGGTATCGCGATTTTCCCAGTACCCTGTGTACCTCGGTGAATCATGAGGTGGTTCATGGCATCCCTTCCAACAGAGCGTTACGCGAGGGGGATGTTGTCGGGCTTGACTTGGGAGCGATTGTTCATGGATTTTATGGCGATGGGGCTGTCACGGTCCCTGTCGAGCCTGTTGCGACGCAGGTGCACACCCTGCTCAAGGTGACGGAGGAGGCTCTGTATCAGGGCATTGATCAAGCCCGGGTGGGAAACCGGTTGTCGGATATCGGCCATGCGATTCAACGTCATGTTGAATCACACGGGTTTTCTGTTGTGCGGGATTTTGTCGGGCATGGCATTGGCCGGCAACTGCATGAGGACCCGCAGATACCCAATTACGGGCGTCCCGGCCAGGGGGCGCGTCTTCAATATGGGATGGTGTTGGCGATTGAGCCTATGGTGAATGTGGGTGGGCCACAGGTACAGGTGTTGGACGATCATTGGACTGCGGTCACCACGGATGGCAGCCTGTCGGCGCATTTTGAACATACCGTGGCCATACAACCTGTGGGGCCGCCGGAGATTCTGACGACGGTAAGGGAGCGGGCCAGCGTCAATTGATGGTGGCGTGTTGCGCACTGATGGCGAAAGAAGATGTGATCGAAGTGCAAGGGGTAGTCAGGGAAACGTTGCCCAATGCCATGTTTCGGGTCGAATTAGAAAGTGGGCATAAAATTCTGGCGCATATTTCGGGGAAGATGCGCATACATTTTATCCGCATTCTTCCGGGTGACAGGGTGACACTGGAATTGTCCCCGTATGATCTGACACGAGGACGGATCACCTATCGATTCAAGTAACAAGCGAGGGACTGGGTCATGAAAGTCAAATCATCCGTCAAGCCTATTTGTTCAAAGTGTGTGGTGTTTCGACGACGGAGAATGGTTCGCGTCCGGTGTACCAATCCCCGACACAAGCAGCGGCAGGGCTGATGATGGAACGCCGCTGTTCATCATGTGGTTTTGACTGTGGCAAGGTGCAGGGTAGTGCGAAGGAGGGTGCATGGCACGGATAGCAGGTGTTGATCTTCCCCCTGGCAAACGTGTGGAGATCGGCTTGACAGCGATTTACGGAATTGGTCGCTGGCGCGCGAAGCAGATTTTACAAAAGACCGGTGTTGATTGTGCCGTGCGTGTCAAGGATCTTCTCGAGGACGACATTGTCAAACTGCGCGAGACGATCGATACGGACTACGCCGTGGAAGGGGATCTCCGGAAAGAGGTGACGCTCAGCATTAAACGCCTGATTGAAACGGGGACATATCGTGGTCTTCGTCACCGCAGAGGTCTCCCTGTTCGCGGGCAGCGGACCAAAACCAACGCACGAACCCGAAAAGGGAAACGGGCTTCGATTGGCAGAACCAGAGGATCCAAATAACGATGGGAATGCAGGGGTCACCATGAAGGTCAAAAAGGGTCGCAAAAAAGAAAAAAAAGTCGTGCAAGCGGGCATTGCCTATGTTCAAGCCTCCTTTAACAACACGCTGGTGACCATTACGGACATGAGCGGGAATACCATCTCATGGTCAAGTGCGGGAGGGTTGGGATTCAAAGGGTCCAGGAAAAGCACTCCGTTCGCAGCGACGCGTGCGGGGGAAGCAGCGGGACGCAAAGCCATGGAACATGGCATGCGCCAGATTAGCATCTATGTCAACGGGCCGGGATCGGGACGTGAATCGGCAGTGCGTGCGCTCCAGTCTGTGGGCTTGCGCGTGAATGTGATTCGCGATGTTACCCCCATTCCTCATAACGGTTGCCGACCGCCCAAACGACGAAGAGTGTGAGAGATCATTCGATTAACGTTCAGACCGTGATGAGACGATCCCATGGTCTGAAACATGGCAAGTGAGAGGCTGAAGACGTGGCAAATTATCGTGGGCCGGTGTGCAGGATTTGTCGAAGAGAAGGCGTCAAACTGTTCCTCAAGGGAACGCGGTGCATGACCCCAAAATGCGCGATCGAACGGCGCAGTTATGCTCCCGGGCAACATGGGCAAGCTCGAACCCGTCGCGCGTCGGATTACAGCATCCAGCTTCGTGAAAAACAGAAATTGCGTCGCATGTATGGCGTTCAGGAACGTCAGTTTCGCGGTATCTTCAGGCGTGCGGAGCGTCAGACGGGTGTCACGGGTGAAAATCTTCTGGCTCTGCTTGAGCAACGTTTGGATAACGTCGTCTACCGGATGGGGTTGGCTTTTTCGCGCAGACAGGCCCAGCAATTAGTCAGTCACGGACATATTCTGGTCAATGACAAAAAGACGGACATTCCATCGTATACCACGTCGGTGGGAGATGTGATTCAGGTGCGTCCGCGGAGCCGGGAACTGCTGGCAATCAAGGCTGCCGTTGAGGCGGCCGAGAGTCAGGCAACGGTGACATGGATCGACTGTGATCATGAGGCGTTGAGAGGGACCATCCTGGCGTTACCGACGAAGGAAGACGTTGGGGCTCCGGTGAATGAACAAATCGTTGTGGAATTGTATTCGCGATAAACGTTGAAAATTCTGCCGGCACGTGTGGCCCACTGTTTCGGCTGTGAATGATGGTTGAAGGGGGATGTAATGAGTAAAGGGATGCGGGATTTTCAGCTGCCGCTGCGGCTGGATTTGGAAAATGAAACGGCATCGTCTGTCTATGGGAAGTTTACGGCAGAGCCATTTGAGCGTGGATTCGGGACAACGATTGGCAACTCTCTTCGACGTGTGTTGTTATCATCGTTGCGTGGGGCAGCGGTGACCTCCGTCAAGATCGAAGGTGCGTTTCATGAATTCTCCACCATCCCTGGTGTCACGGAAGATGTGACGATTATCATTCTGAACATCAAAAATCTGCGCCTCAAACTCCACACCGACAAATCGAAAGCGATACGGTTGAAGAAAAAAGGACCGGGCGAAGTCCGTGCCTCGGACATTCGACATGACGCAGACCTGACGATCCTGAATCCCGACCTGCATATCGCCACACTGGACGATCATGGAGCGATTGACATTGAGTTGATTGTCAAACAGGGACGGGGCTATGTGCCGGCTGAACGCAATAAAGAAGAGGGGTTGCCCATTGGCGTGATTCCGGTCGATTCAATTTTTTCCCCGGTGAAGCGGGTGAACTTCCACGTGGAAAACGCTCGTGTGGGACGGGTGACGGATTACGACAAATTGAATCTTGAAGTGTGGACAGATGGAAGCATTACACCACAAGAGGCGGTGTCCTCATCGGCGTCTATTCTCCGCGATCATTTGAACATCTGCATTCCCAGTGAGGATACCATGGCCGTGGAACACGATGCGGTGTACAAGGAATCGCAGGCCGAGTTGAGTAAAAATCTGGCTCGAAGCGTGAACGAACTGGAACTGTCCGTGCGTGCGGCGAATTGTCTCAAAAATGCGAATATCAAAACCATTGCCGATCTTGTGCAGAAAACCGAAATGGAGATGCTCAAGACTAAAAACTTCGGGAAAAAATCTCTCAATGAGATCAAAGAAGTCTTAGCCGAAGCGGATTTACATCTGGGAATGAACAAAGACCGTTCTGGCAAGACCAGCTCCCTGTCGAATTAACGTACGAACAAGAGAGTGACGTTGTGCATCATCGAATAAAAGGTAGACGGTTAGGGCGGAATACGAAGCACCGGCGGGCACTGTTTCGCAATCTGGTCACGGCATTACTGGAACACGAACGCATTGAGACCACCAAAGCCAAAGCCAAAGAGATCCGTGGGATTGCAGATAAAATGATCACCCTGGGCAAGGATGGTTCTCTTCATGCTCGAAGGCGTGCCCTGAGTTTTATCCGGGAAAAAGATGTAGTGTCCCGGCTTTTTGGTGACGTCGCCGAACGATTTCAGGACCGTGATGGGGGCTATACCCGGATTATTCCAACAAGGCGGCGCCCGGGCGACGCCGCGGAGCTTGTGGCGGTGGAGTTGAGTGAGCGAGCAGTCGTTGTGGATGATGACGAGGCTGAACCCGTCGAGGAAGACGCTGTCGGGGAAGACGTCGAGAAAGCGTCATAACGTCATAAGCTTCTCACCGTATTCTTCCCTGTTGGCATTTCGCCTTTGAAGCTCGGCTGTGCCCCCTTCCGACTTCCCACCCGTTGACCCCGCTTGTGAACAGTTCCTGTGATCGCGCCGTTCCCGCGGGGCATTGCGTTTACTTGGCCGGGGGGGTGTGGTAGCGTTCGAACAGGAGTGTTCTCACCAGGTCATACGCATGTCTCACTCATGGGTTCGATGGATTTCGGGAGTGATGGTCCTTGGCATGGCGGGGTTTCTGGGGTTTGTGCTGACCCAGCAGATGCAGTCCCATCGTCCCATTCCCGTGTTGACGGAACCAGTTGCTGAAAATGCCGATGCCAATATCGAAGGGTTTGTCTATCGTCAAACTGAAGCAGGAACAATCCAATGGGAGGTGGAAGCCCAAAAGGCCAGGGTCGATGAGTCCCGGCATCGTGCGATGCTTGAAGGCGTTCGTATGAGGTTGTTTGGCACAACCGGCCACACAATGGAGCTGGAGGCTGAAACAGGAACGATTGATACCGCCACCAGGAATTTTGATCTTCACAATCGCCGCGACTTGATTGAGATTGAACTGGCAAACGGCTATACGATCCTGAGTTCACATATTCACTGGGAAGACGAGGATCATGCCATACGTACCCATCACCCGGTGACCATACAGGGGAATGGATTGACCATTACGGGCGTTGGCCTGCTGGGTACGTTGACAACGGAAACATTGAGGATTCTGGATGATGTACAGGTTCACATTGCCTCCGCAATCTAGCCACTCGATCCTGGCCGTGATTCTGTCCTGTGGTCTTGTGTGGGCCCAGGGCATACCCTGTGGCTTTGCTGCGGAAGGTGAATCCACCACGATTACGTCACAGACGATGACCGCTGAAGGCAAAGCCCGACAGGCGATTTTTCAAGGAACGGTGGTCCTCACCAAAGGGGACTTTGTCATGCGGTCCGATCAGATGATTGTGAAATTTGGTGAAGATACGCGCACCCAGAGCAGCCAGACAGAAGAGCGGGCATTGAGTCAGCAGGTTGAACAGATCGAAGCGACAGGCCACGTGGTGCTTGAGAGACCTGACGGGAAGGCCACGAGTGGACGGGCTGTCTATTATAAAGATGAAGACAAGATCGTTCTCACTGAGTCGCCGGTGGCATGGAACAGCGGGACGAAGGTGACGGGATCCCGTATGACCATCTTTTTAAGGGAAGAGCGCAGCATCGTCGAAGGGGACTCCCGGGTGACGATCTCCGATAATCAAGAACCGTGAAGCCGGGAGCACCGTGGACCATTTACCGCCGGTCGATGGGCAGCATTCGCGTCTGTGTGCCACGGGCCTGCGAAAAAGTTTCAGAGGGCGGGAAGTCGTCCGTGGTGTCTCGTTAGAAGTCGAATCGGGAGACATTGTCGGGTTATTAGGGCCGAATGGAGCGGGAAAAACGACCATTTTTAATATGATGGTCGGCCGTTGCCAGCCGGATCACGGGCAGATTCTCTTCGATCAGGATTCCATTACCACCTTGCCCATGTACCAGAGGGCTCGCCGTGGCATTGGGTATCTCCCGCAGGAAGCCTCGGTGTTTCGGCGATTGTCCGTTCGCGATAACATTGATGCGGTCCTGGAAATCCTGAAACTGACCCCCTTGGAGCGTCGGGAGCGCAGAGGAAGCTTATTGGGCGAGCTTGGGTTAGCCCATCTTCAGGACAGCATGGCCTGCACGCTGTCTGGTGGCGAACGTCGTCGGTTGGAAATCACGAGGGCGCTTGCGACAACCCCCCGCTTTTTATTGTTGGATGAGCCGTTTGCCGGGATTGATCCCATTGCGGTTGCCGATATCCAGCACATCATTCAATCCCTGAAGAAAAAAAACATGGGGCTGTTGCTTACCGATCATAACGTTCAGGAAACGCTTGCCATAACGGATCGTGCGTATATCATTCACGAAGGAACCATTCTGGAAGCTGGAACACCAGAAGTCATTGTGAAGAGCCAGAAGGCCCGAGACATCTATTTGGGCGAACGCTTCACCTTATGAAGACGCAAGGGTTTGCTGTGTGGCCGGGATGGAACTGAAACTTGATCTACGGCTGGGTCAGAAGCTGGTGCTGACACCCCAGCTTCAACAGTCCATCACATTATTACAGTTGTCCAGACTGGAGTTACAGCAAGTGATCGCCCAGCACATCGTGGAAAATCCTCTCCTCGAAGAACTCACTGCTGAGATGGATGAGGACGATAGTTTCACTGGCAGGGAGACAGCCCCGGGGGACAGGGAGGAAGGCGTTGGCAATCGTGATGCCGATGGTGAGGGTGGAGAGGAAGACCCCGGCGAGTTTTCGGAGCTCCTCTCCCCGTACGGGTGGGAAGATTATTATGAAAGTACCTGGCCATCAGGAAATGGTGGTTCCCGTGGGCAGGAAGACCATGCTCCCTCGTATGAACAGACCGTGGAGAGCCCGACCACCCTCCAGGACCACTTGCTCGTGCAGTTGGGACTTTCTTCCAGGAATGAGGAAGAAAAAGAGATCGGTCTGATGATCATTGGCAATATTGACGAAGACGGGTATTTACGGTCATCCATAGAGGAAATTGCCCAGGAGGCTGGGGTCTCCGTCAAAACAGTGGATTCGGTTTTATCTTTGATACAAACCTTTGATCCCGTCGGCGTGGCCGCCAGAGATCTTCAGGAATGTTTGTTGATTCAACTCCGGCATCTTCATACCGTGCCCGTTGGCAACGGTGCGACTCGTAGCGGCATTCACCCGGTATCCCTGTCTGTCCTGATTATCAGGGATCATCTGCAGGCCCTTCAGAAAAGACGATACAGTGCCATTGCCAAAGCGATCGGGAAATCCCTTGGGAAAAAAGAGATACAAGACAAAGAGATACTTGGAAAAGTTTGTGAGGCTGTGCGCGTCATTGAAGGCCTGGAGCCCAAGCCTGGACGATCCTATGGTTCCGACATCAATCCGATCATTGTGCCCGATGTTTTTGTGCGTAAAGACGAAGGGCAATGGCGGGTGTTCCTCAATGAAGAGGGCATGCCTCGCGTGCGGATTAATCACGATTACGACTGGATGGTACGAGAGAGGAGCGAAAACGGTCGCGCCGCGAAACTCTACCTGGAAGAAAAATTGCAATGGGCCAAGTGGATCGTTCGCAGTCTCGAGCAGAGAAACAAGACCATTCTGATGGTGGTGCGAAGCCTGGTCAAATTTCAGGAACCGTTTTTTGAAAAAGGTATCCGGTACTTGAAACCATGTGTGCTCAGGCAAGTGGCCGAAGACGTCGGAATGCATGAATCGACCATCGGTCGGGTGACGAGGAATAAATACGTGTATTGCCCCCAGGGTTTGCTGGAACTCAAGTTTTTCTTTAACGGGGGCATCGCACCAGTGGACCCCGGGGCTGAAGATGTATCCTCTCTGGCCGTTCGTGAGTTGATTCGTGAAATGGTGAAACAGGAAGATGTCTGCAAACCGCTGAAGGATCAGGAAATTGTGTCGAAGTTACGGGTTCGGGGGATGATCATTGCAAGACGGACAGTCGCCAGGTATCGGACTGGGCTTCGTATTCCATCGGCCAGCCAGCGCAAACGGATGCAGTGATCGCCGTGCTTCGGTCTTCGTGTGTCGGGTCGTGCCGTATTATCGGGACGTGAGAGTCAGAATGGCCGCGCGGCCTTGCCGGGTTTTGGAAGCGAAACGGCATATGGCACGATATGACCCATAAGGCTGTCGTTTGACGGTCAACCTGGGCCAGGGGAGGGTCATGCCTCTGAATACAGGCCCGTCGTGGTTGTGTCCTGGCGCACCCTCGTTCATCAGTGATGGGAAGCAGACTCGGGCTGAGGAACCGGCACTCGGGGCATCCGGCTGCACGTGGCCCCTGCGGATTGGCCTCCAATGATGGGACGATTCAGGCAATGGATGCACCTGTTGTCAAGACCGCAAACGTGTGTGGGATTGGACCTTGGCTCGTCTGCGGTCAAGATCGTTCAACTTGAACGGCGGCGGGGGCGCTATCGTGTCCGACGATTTGGATGTCGCGGTCTTGACCCGGACGTCGGTGATGGTGTGCCCGACCACAATTCCCCTCGGCTCAAAGCAACGCTCAGCGATCTGATTCGGGAGCTGGACGTGTTCGGCAGCCCCGTTGTCATGTCGGTCTCCGGGCCATCCGTGATGGTCAAGCGGATACGTCTGTCTGGCGTGAAGCAGAATTCTCTTGATGAATATCTGACGTGGGAAGGTCATCAGTACATTCCCTATGCCATGCAGGACATTTATTTTGACTACTGGGTCCTGCCCCCATCCCGACACGGGACGGCGTCAACCGATATTGAATTGTTGCTTGTGGCGGCGAAACATCAGGTGGTGGAAAACCGGAAAAGGCTTCTGGAGGAGGTTGGGGTGCGCCCGGTCGTGTGTGACGTTGATGGTCTCGCATTGCTCAAGGTGGTGATGGAGAAAAGCCGCACGTTGCGCGGGCAGTCATTCGGCATTGTCAATGTGGGTGCCAGTGGACTGAATGTCGCGTTTGTGGGACAGGATGACCCTCTTCTGGTGCGTGATGTGAGCTTTGAAGAAATCTCTCCTGTCCAGGCAGACGATGGACCGGCGTCGCCCGTCGCAGACAACGCGATTCACGGTGCCCCACGGAGTGGAACCGCGGACACAGGCACGCCACCGGGTTGGGGAGACGTCGTCAGTGCTGTGCAATATTGTTTGGAATCCGTCCTGGAACGGTACCCGGAATTGAGTATGGAGAAGATTTTCCTGTGTGGCGGGCAATCGAAACACGAACGATTACACCATGAGCTGCAACGTGCGTTGTCGGTTCCCACGGTAGCCTTTAATCCTTTTGACGAAATCGAATGTCTGGCGCATGGTGAGGCGGGGGACCCCGTGATGGAATTGCCCCATCTCGGAGGCGTGGCGTTGGGATTAGCCCTCCATCAGGATTGCCATGGTGAGCATTAACTTACTGAACAACCAGCGGCGATCTGCCCGACAGGATCGTCGTCGTTCCAGATCGGCCGTGCTCGTTGTGGTCTGTGTCCTGGCAGTGGTCGTCGCGGGGTGGGGATGGGTTGCCGTTGGCGAGAGTCAAACTATCGAACGGCTTGAACAGGAAATACAGGACAAGCGGGGGCGTCTTGCGTTGATGGTGCAACAGCAGAACCTGGCGCTGACATTGCAGGAACAACGTGATGCCATGGCTGCTGAACACAAAACACTCGATGCGCTGACGCGGGGTCTTGACAGGCCCGTTCGACTGTTGTCAGTGATCAGTCAGGTCGTTGATCCGTTGGATGTGTGGTTGCGCCAGATGCAGGCCACGGATAAGAAAGTCACGTTATCCGGTGTCGCTCGTGCCCATGAAGGCATTTGGGAACTTGCGAAGAATTTGGAACACACCGACATGCTTGGTCAGGTTGACGTGTTTGAGATTCGGGCCCACGTGTCACAACCGGAGCTCTTTCTGTTTTCGATGAACGTCTTCATGGACGAGGGGGATCATGGTTGACAGCCTGCCCGGTTGGATGGATGACATGGGTCTGGCCTCCAGACTCACCCTCCTCCTGCTTGCAGCGGTACTGATATCCCTCATCGTGTTCCAATTCGTTATTGCTCCTCAGCGTCAACGCACCCAGGCGTTTCAACAGACCCTGCACGATCTGGACCATCGGCTGGCGGAGATGGAGCAACATCGCGATCTCGTGGAGCGTCTCAACAATGAACTGGACGTCCTCTCCTCACGCGTCGAGGCCCAGAAAAAGTTGTTGGGGATTCATGTCCTTGTCGATCACCTGTTACCGGACATCGTTGGCATGGCGCAATCGGCTGGTGTGACGCTAACATCCTGGCAGCCTGGGAACCCCACGGTGATACCAGTTGCACAGTTGAGCCAGGTCTCGCTTCGGCTTGAGGCGGAGGGGCGGTATCATGCCCTGGCGCACTTTCTTGAAGCGCTGCGCACGCTGCCGAAAGCGTTGATTGTGCAGTCAATGGATTATCAAATCCGGCAGGACGGAGCGGAGGACTCACCGAGCGACATCCATGCCTCCTTTGAACTGACCGGATTCCAGGCGACCACGTCTGCCTGGACCGGGCAACGGGTTCCTGGTTGGGTGACAGGCTGAAGGATGGCGACGATCCTCCGGATGTCTGCCCGTGTGTCATTGGTCGCCGTGATGGTTGCGTTGGTGTGTTGGGAATATCCCTGGTTTGCCTCACGCCACGTGGCTGCGGAGCAACATGACGTGACCGGAGATTCGTTGGTGCCACGTGCACCATTGAACGAGACAGATCCCGCGTGGAGGTATCGTGCCGACCGCTATCGGGATCCTTTCGTGCCGAAGCCCGTTGTCCGGGACGCGTTCCATTCTCCCGTGCCGAAACAGGCCGCTGACCGTCAACACGTGCTGGTGAAAGGCATCGTGTCCTCTCCTTGGGGGCGTTGGGCTCTTCTGGAATTTGAGAATGGGGAGCGACGCATCGTCAGTACCGGCGAGGTGATTGCGGCGTCTTCACAGGTCGTCACCCGCATCACGGATCACGGGGTAACGCTTTCGGCGTTGGAGGGCACGGGGGAGTCTCCGTCTCAATCGGACAGGACGTATTTTCTGGACAGGGAGCAGGGAATGGTGAACGACCTCCCGGTCGAATGATCCTGTCCTCGGAAGATCGACGGACAGGCTAACGGGTTTGCGGTGTCGGGTGAAGGTGCACGATGTTACGTTATTTGAATGCCGGTGAGTCTCATGGTCGAGGGTTAATGGCGGTTGTGGAAGGACTCCCTGCCGGACTTCCTCTTACGGCGGACGTCATCAATGGCGATTTATCGAGAAGGCAGGGGGGGTACGGCCGTGGAGGACGAATGCGCATTGAAAAGGATCAGGTTGAATTCTACTGTGGCGTCCGCAACGGGAAGGCCTTAGGCAATCCTGTAGGCTTATTGATTGGCAATCGGGACTGGGAAAACTGGAAGCACGTTATGGCTGTTGAGCCTGGCCCGCCGTCGCAGGAACGGGTCGTGACGCGTCCACGGCCAGGTCACGCCGATCTGGTCGGGGCGATTAAATATGGACACCGGGACATTCGCAACGTGCTTGAAAAGGCGAGTGCGCGCGAGACGGCAATCCGGGTGGCGGTGGGGGCTGTGGCCAAAGCGCTGTTATCGCAATTTGACATGCGGGTGGTCAGTTATACCACCCGCATTGGATCGGTGGCAGCCCCGCCGGTCGACGATCATGAAGCAGCCTGTGACCGTGCTGAGCGGTCTTCAGTCCGGTGCCCCGATCCGGAGTTCAGTGAAAAGATGATCGAGCACATCCGCTCGGCGAAACGGAACGGCGACTCATTAGGCGGGATCTTCGAGGTTGTGGTGATCAATCCTCCCATTGGGTTGGGAAGTTACGTGCAGTGGGATCGGCGTTTAAGTGCACGACTTGCCATGGCGGCGATGAGTATTCAGGCGATGAAAGGTGTGGAAATTGGCATGGGATTTGAGTCGGCTCGTCGGTTAGGCTCTGAAGTGCACGACAACATTTATCCCAGCGGGTCAAAACCGGGATTTCTGCGCAAGACCAATCACGCAGGGGGATTGGAGGGCGGCATCACGAATGGGCAACCCATTGTCGTGCGGGTGGCCATGAAACCCATTGCCACGTTGTACCAGCCCAAGCCGAGTGTGGATATCCAGACAAAGGAACCCTTTGAAGCCACGGTGGAACGTTCGGATATCTGTACGGTTCCCGCCGCCGGCGTCGTGGGGGAGGCCGTCATCGCCTATGAAATGGCCAATGCCATGCTGGAAAAATTCGGTGGAGATACTCTGGAGGAAATGAAACGCAATTTCGATGCGTACCAGGAATACGTGGAGAATTTTTAGGCCTCCGTTGTCTGGTTGTCCCGTCCCTGCAGTCAGGACGGTGAACAGGTTTCGGTGACCAGGCAGACACGTTCGGGACAGGATTCATCATGAGTCAACGCCATACACCGCACACCATCACCGTTGGTCTGGGCAGGCGACGCTATGATGTCGTGATTGGCCGAGGTGGTATGCAGCAGATTGGTCGCCATTTACAATCGTTGGACTGTTCCGGGCACGTCGGGATCGTGACCAATCGGACGGTGCAACGTTTCTACGGGGCATCGGTCAGCAAGGCGATTGTGCAGGCCGGCTTCACCTGTCACATGATCTGCATTCCTGATGGCGAGTCAGCCAAAACGCTTCGGTGGGTGTCGTATGTCCTCGATGCCCTGGTCAAGCATCGATTTGAACGTCAGTCGGTCCTGGTGGCTCTGGGGGGAGGGGTCATTGGGGATCTCACGGGATTCGCGGCGTCCATGTATCTTCGTGGCATTCCGTTTATTCAGGTGCCCACAACGCTGGTGGCCCAGGTGGATTCCAGTGTGGGCGGGAAAACCGGGGTCAACCATCCCCGGGGAAAGAATTTGATTGGTGCGTATTACCAGCCTGCACGTGTGCTGTCCGACACCCGCGCCTTCCACACCCTGCCCGGACGGGAATGGCGGGCGGGAGTTGCTGAAGTGATTAAATACGGCGTCATTGCCGACAGCAGGTTCTTTGCATGGTTGGAGAAACGCCTGGACCATCTTCTCGCCATGCGGGAGGAGGATGTTCAAAAAGTGGTCAAGCGTTGTTGCGAGATTAAAGCCCGCGTGGTGGCCAGAGATGAACGGGAAGCGGGGTTGCGTCGTATCCTGAACTACGGGCATACCATCGGGCATGCGTTGGAATCCCTGGGCCGGTACCGGACCCACCTTCACGGTGAGGCCGTTGCCATCGGCATGGTGTATGAAGCCATGCTTGCCTGTCATTTAGCATTGTGCAGCCGGGGTGTCGTGAACCGGCAACGTGCATTGATTGAGCGCGCGGGCCTTCCCGTGCGCATGCCATCCCACAGTTTTTCGAAATTATGGGAGGCCCTGTGTCATGACAAGAAGGTAGTTCGGGGAACCGTCTATTGTGTGCTGCCCACGGCCATTGGCAGCGTCAAGGTGATGCCGTTGAACCGGCAGGTCGTGCAACGGTGGTATGCGCGTTGTCATGAGGCCTGGCCATGAAGCGTCGTGAGGCAGGGATCTTCGCTCGGGCATGAAGGTATGAGTTTGCTTCCCACCCCTCCCAGGCGGGCGACAAAGGACATCAAGTCTGTTCTTCGTGAGCGCACGCGCGAAGTGGAAGTGCTGTATCATATCAGCGAATCGATCAGTAGCACGCTCGATCTGGAATCGGTTCTCAAGCACATCGTCGAAGTGGTCGTCAAAGTGATGAAGGCCGATTCCTGTCTGCTGTATCTTCTCTCCGAGCACCGGGACGAACTGGTGTTGCGTGCATCCTGGAATCCTCATCCCAGGCTTATCGGTCGCGTCTCGCTGGGCTTGGGGGAAGGGATTACGGGATGGGTGGCACGGGAAAAAGTGCCGGTGGTGATTCTTCGTAATGCGAGCGATGATCCCCGGTTTAAATTTTTTCACACGTTGCCTGAAGACCGGTACCAGGCGTTTGTCTCGATTCCTGTTGTGACGAAAGGCGACGTCATCGGGGTCATCAATGTGCAACACAAACGGGCGAGGCGTTACCAGGATGCCGAACTGGCTCTGTTGTCGACAATTGCGAATCAGGTCGGGGGGGCCATTGAAAACGCCCGGTTGTATGAAGCCATGAGGCGGCAGGCGTTACAACTCGATACGCTGTCTCAAGTGTCTGAGTCCGTGGCGTCCAGCCGGATGATCGATGATGTCCTCCGCCTGATTGTCACGACGACCGCGCAGATGCTGGATTCGAAAATCTGCTCCCTGATGCTGGTGGATGATGAGAAAGGCACATTGCGTATTGCGGCGACGCAAAGTTTGAGCGAAGCCTACTGCCGCAAACCTCCGTTACGTATCGGGCAGAGTGTCAGTGGACGTGCTGTGAAAGAACAACGTCCGGTGTACGTTCCGAACGTGAAGAAAGAGAAAGAATTTTTCTACCAGGATTTGGCCAAACGGGAGTCGTTGTGCTCGTTACTCTCGGTGCCCATGATGGTCAAGGACAAGGTCATTGGCGTCATCAATACCTACACGTCCACGGTGCACACGTTTGATGACAAGGAAATCAAGATCATGCAAACCATTGCGAACCAGGCGGCCGTGGCCATTGAAAATACTCGTCTCATGGAACAGTCCTTTGAAATGAAGGAAGCCTTAACCGTGAGAAAACTCGTTGAACGCGCCAAAGGCTATCTCATGCACTCGCGCACCTTGTCGGAAGCTGACGCCTTCCGGGTCATGCAGTGTCAAAGCATGAACATGCGAAAGTCCATGAGGGAAATTGCCGAGGCCATTATTCTGGCCGCGGAGTTGGAAGGCCGCCCCCCGGCCCCTGGCGTGAGCAGGCCGCGTCGCGTGTGATCCTGCGTGTTCCTGTCGGCAAAGAGGAGGGACTGGTGTGACGAAGACCTGCCGCATTGCCATGATTCAGATGAACCCTGTCGTCGGGGATGTGGACGGGAATGTGCACGCGATGATCACATGGGTGAAACGGGCGCGGCAGGCTGGAGCCGTGCTTGTGGTGTTTCCGGAGTTAGCCATCACGGGCTATCCTCCCGAAGATCTGGTCCTGCGGGCGAATTTTCTCCAGGCCACCCGTGATGCACTGAAACGGTTCACCAGGCACTGTCGTGGTCTGACCGTCGTCGTCGGCTACCTTGAGGAAGGGATAGCCCGGCAGGGGCGAGGTGCCACGCCCGTTATTGTTCCATCCGGGACGCGACGGGTGTTTAATGCAGCGGCCGTGATTCATGACCGACACCTCGTGGCGACCTGCCAGAAAATCTTCCTGCCGGATTACGGCGTCTTTGACGAGAGCCGGTATTTTTCGCCGGGCCGCACGGCGTTGGTCTGTGAGGTCCAGGGGATACGGTTTGGCGTGAATATCTGTGAGGACATCTGGTATGCCGACGGGCCTGCCCGTGCACAGGCGGCCATCGGCCGTGCTCAGCTTATTCTGAACATCAATGCCTCGCCCTATCACATCGGCAAAACACGAACGCGCGCGCGCATCCTGGCGCAACGCGCTCGAGAGAACGGCGTGGTCGTGAGTTATACGAACATGGTTGGCGGGCAGGACGAGGTCGTCTTTGACGGCAACAGCATGATCGTTGATCGCAGGGGATCGGTCATCGCCCGTGCCAGGGCTTTCGAAGAAGAATTGATCGTGGCTGATGTGTCGTTCGATGGGCCGCGGGCAACACGCTCTGCCACGCGACGGAAGACGCCCTCGCCACGGTATCCCGTCAGGCGAGTGTCCCTGACGCCCGTTCAACAACAGAAGCCGAAATCCCTCCTGCCCGTCCATGCTCCTGCCGCCCTGAGCGATATCGAGGAAGTCTACCTGGCCCTGGTGACGGGGGTACGCGATTATGTCAGGAAAAACGGGTTTCAACGCGTGTTGATCGGTATCAGCGGAGGCATTGACTCGGCCCTGACCACCGTGATCGCCACCGATGCCCTTGGCCAGGACCGTGTGACGGGGCTGTTCATGCCCTCGCCTTTTACCTCAAAGGAGAGCCGTGTTGATGCCCGTGCGTTGACGAAGGGGCTGAACGTCCCTTTATGGACCATTCCGATCACGGGCATATGGAAACACTACCTGCGAAGTGTCTCGTCTCTGTTTGGGCAGCGTGCGCCCGATGCCGCGGAAGAAAATCTGCAAGCGCGCATTCGCGGAACCATGGCGATGCTCCTTTCCAACAAATTTGGCCATTTGGTTTTGACGACCGGCAACAAAAGCGAAATGAGCACAGGCTATGCGACATTGTACGGGGACATGGCGGGGGGGCTGGCCGTGATTCAGGATGTGTCGAAGACCATGGTCTATGAGCTGGCACGTTACCGGAACCGCAAAGCCGTTCACGACTATGGGGTGGTTGTGATCCCTCAACGGATGCTCGACCGGGCGCCGTCGGCTGAACTCAAGCCCAATCAGACGGATCAGGACGTCCTGCCACCCTACGACATCCTTGATCCTGTTATCGAAGCGTATGTCGAACAGGATCGCTCCCTTCAGGACATCGTCGGCATGGGATTCCCGGCCCGGATCGTCAGGCACGTGATGACCATGGTGGATCGCAGCGAATATAAACGCCGTCAGGCACCGATTGGGATCAAGATCACACAAAGGAATCTGGGAAAAGATCGCCGCATGCCGATCACGAACCGGTACGTCACATGAACGCCACTTCACCTTCACCAGCAGGGCCTGTATGAATCCCTCTCGTGTCGAACAGTCTGTGGATGTGTCTGCATCCGGCCTGTCCACCACCGCCACCGCCCAGGCGGTGCTGGAAGAACGACGCCAGGGCATTGTCCAGCGGTTGCGGGATGGCGTCTCCGGTGCGGAAATTGTTGCTGGCTTTACGGATCTCATTGATGAAGTCCTGGTCTGTCGATATCGCAACGTGGTCAGCCGGCGGGGAGGCGGTGCGGCCGGGGGGGTGCAGCATTGTTGTCTCGTGGCCGTGGGCGGGTATGGCCGACGCGAACTCGCGCCTTATTCCGACATTGATGTCATGATGCTCTATCGGACGAGCGGCGAATCCGTGGTGGAAGATCTCTCAACGCAGGTCTTTACCCATTTATGGGATCTGGGGTTCCAGGTGGGACACAGCGTGCGATCCATTGCTGACTGTATGGTGTATGCAGAGGAAAATTTGCAAATCAAAACCTCACTCATGGAATCACGGTTTTTAGTCGGCAATCCGTCGGTCTTTCAGGAATTTCAACAGCGGTTTGCCAAGCGTGTGCTGGGAAGGCGCGTCGAGGAGTTTATCCGCGAGAAACTTGAAGAGCGACAGCAGGACTATGAAAAGTTTGGCAAAACGGTGTTTCTCCTGGAACCAAATATCAAGAAGACCAAAGGGGGGTTACGCGATGTCCATTTGCTCCAGTGGGTTGGCATGGCCCGGTATCGAGCCACCACGTTGAAGGACATCGCCAATCTGGGCATGTTGGCCTACCAGGAATACATGGTTCTGCTTGAGGCCCGGGAGTACTTATGGAAGGTACGGGCCTATCTGCATTTACAGGCTGGTCGGGCCCAGGAGATCTTGTTGTTCGACGAACAGGTTCGCCTGGCGGAAGCGTTTGGCTACCAGGATCACCCGCATATCCTGGCGGTCGAGCAGTTTATGCAGCAGTATTATCGTCTGACCACGGAGATACATAATTGCGCGATGCGGTTTATCGGGAATGCGCGCGCCGTGTCGTTCTGGACCCGCCTCAAAAGTTACTGGCCGTCGCCTTTGATTGACGGACTGTTTCGGGTATGCGATGGCCGGTTGTCCATACCGGGGGAAACACTCATTCCGGTGCTGGAGAATCCGGAGCACGTCCTGCGCTTCTTTCATCTTGCGCAGACACAGGGGCTGGAGATTGACGGGCGGGTGCTTGAGGAGATGTACTGCCACATGCAGGACGTCCCCGACCGTACGTTTGTCACTCCGGGGGTAAGTCGGCGCTTTCGGGCCCTGCTGGCTGGGCCGGGGTCTGTCTCCGGCACCTTGACCTTGATGCATCAGGCGCTGGTGCTGGAAAAACTGGTCCCGGCCTTCAATCGTGTTCGGGGGCTCATGCAGTTTAATCAATACCACAAATATACGGTGGACGAGCACAGTCTGTTGGCCGTTCGGGAAGTGGAGTGCCTGGGCACGCAACCGGGCGTGTTGGGGGAACTCTATCGGGAAATTCCCCGGAAGGACATTCTGCATCTGGCCGTTCTCCTCCATGACGTGGGGAAGGGCCTGCCTGAGGACCACGCTGAAGTCGGGCAAACAATTGCCCGGGACGTGGCTTCCCGGCTGGAATTTGATGCGCAGGAATCGGCCACACTGCAATTTCTTGTCCGTGAACATCTGCTGATGGCGAGGACGGCCTTCCGGCGGGATCACCATGATGAAAAGGTACTGCTGACATTTGCCAGGCACGTCGGCACACCGGAGCGATTAAAACACCTCCTGCTTCTGACGGTCGCCGACATTGCGGCCGTTGGGCCGGGCACGTTGACGAAATGGAAAGAATCGTTGCTGCTTGACTTGTATGCCAGATCAATTCAGCGGGTTTCCGGACACCACGGCCAGGTGTCATCCACGATTGATCTCGATCACCTTGCCGATGAGATCCTGACGCGCTGGACCTCGCATGCTCAACAGGGAGATGGCGGGGCAGCGGCGTCGCCGGGACAGGCCCTGCCGTCCCGTGCATGGATCAAAGGGCAGTTGGAAACCTTTCCGGTGCGGTATCTTGCCGGCACGGCCACGGATCAGATGGTGGTGCATCTTTCCGCCATTCAAAGCCTGACTCCTGACAGTCCTGTTGTGGAGTCCACGTTTCATGCGGAACTCCAGGTGTGTGAATACACCTTCATTGCGTTTGATTCCGTGGCGTCCGGGATCTTTATGAAAATTACGGGTGTGCTGATTGCGAAAGGCCTGCGTATTCTGGACGCCCAGATTGTGACAAGACCGGACGGCATTGTGGTGGATACGTTTCTGGTGAAAGACCCTGATTTTGAAGGCCCTCCGACGCCGGCACGCATGCGAAAAGTCGGTGATGCACTGGTCAGCGTGCTCAAGGGGGACATCCCTGTTGAAGATTTTCTGGCACAGAATCAACGTGTGCTGTCAAGAAGAGAGGGGCCACTGCAGCCCCTGCGCACGGAAGTCAACCTGTACAATGAGATGTCCGATCAGTTCACCATCATTGATGTGTTTGCCGACAACCGGCAGGGCATCCTGCACCGGATAGCCAAGACGATGTATGAGCTGGGTCTCTCGATTCATGTGGCCAAAATCTCGACGCAGCTCGACCAGATGGTGGCCGTGTTCCATGTGACGGAACAGAGCGGCCGGAAAATCAAAGACTCCAGGACATGCGATGCCATTCAGTGCACTGTCTATGAAGAGGCCGAGCGGTTTGTCCATGCCGGGAAGTCAGATGGTGCGCTGTCTGGTATCAGGCCGGGAACAGGCAAAGTGTACTAGTGCTGCGCAGCCACCATGCCTGGGGCTGTGAGATGTTCGGCGGTCTGCTGCAGTGCGCAGACCCTGTCGGAGTCTCGCAATGGGTCGTGGCAGGGAGCCTGTCAGGCTGGGCAGGGCAACGTTCGGGATTGCGCCTCGCTCTCGGCCTGGACGGGATCCGCAATACAGCCCAAGCCCGGGAGCACCTCGCGCCTTCCTGGGTTCTGGACGAATGGTCCCGGCCCGGCTCTGTCTGGCTACTCGGTATCCCTTCGCATGACCAACGGCTGATTCAACATCCACATTTCGTACATGGGGATGGCAAACATGATGAGAAAGGTGAAGAGCATGAGCAGATCGCCGGCTAACATGGTCATGACGAACAGCGGTGACACATAGGTGATGAGCCATGGCGAGATGAGATCAAGCGTGACGCCTGTAAATGCTCCCCAGGTGGAGAACGCTTTCACGGCAGTGCCGGCCGTGGTGAGATACAGCACGTGCACCATAATCAGAAACACCACAGGCATGGTGAAGAGGTGAAAGTGCGTCGTTTCGGCGAGCTGACCGAATGACATCGGCTCCCCGAAATTTTTGTCTGACCCGCGGTAATGCTCCGCGATGCCTTTCGGGGTCAGATCCGTCATGCTGTGGGCCCACACAAACGTGAAGACAAACCCCGCAAACATGCACAGCAGGAACCAGGTGTAGACCAGACGGATAAACCGGTCGGTATCACGCAACCTGAACCGGGTGTTGAAATTCCGCATTGCAAAGGGACGACGAGCCTAGAGTCCCAGGATGGACTCCAGAAAGCTTTTTTCCCTGGTGCCCGCCACGGTGGTGTTGGTGCCGAGTCCGCGAGGCTTCAGGTAGAATTCATTCACCAGGACCATGGCCCGTTTCACCCCGGCGCTGGCGGAGCGCACCGACATGGTGGCTCCGGTGATATTGATGATGTCCCGGTTAATCCGTACGGGGTCTTCAATGGTTTTACCCTGATACTGATAGTTGAAACGTTTGGTGGCGATCTCGTTGCCTCTGGCTTCCCTGTAGACCAGCACCTCAAAATCCATGACCTCGCCCTCTGAGTTGACAGCCACCATGTAGGTAATGGGGCGGTGCTTGCCAATGGTATTCTGCACCACCGCGTACCCGTCGATGTTGTCCTGAGTCAAGCCTATATAGACGGAAAACTCGGTTTCCGGAAATTTCCATCCGATGACCTGTTCAACCTGTGATTTTTGTTCCGCGGTTAACGAGAGCGTGGTGTGCTGAATGGTGTCCGAAGATGGAAACATGACCTTGGCGGCTTCCTCCTCAGTGAAATAAATTTCCAGATGGCCCAGTTCTTCCGGCGTCAGCCAGCGATTGACTTCATGGTCCCAGATGCGTTCCTCGGCAACGTCGTCGTCATCACGGGACTCCTCATTGCCCCAGGCCGGTGACCCCGCCGGGCCGATGCCGTACAGGGCGATCACGATGGAGAGAAGCCATTTCAGGGAAGAATCGCGCATCCATCCTCCTTCAGGCGAGCGGAGACTCGCTGCATCACCCGGCCTTCTTCCTCCGAGAGGGGGGACATGCGACGCCAGCGGGTTGACTGTGACTGCACGCCCATTGGAGAAAAATATTCTCTGGTCTGACGGACGGAGATGGTGACGTCGTCACTGTGCCGCTCAAGCGCAAGAAAAAACCGCGCGCGCTCACGGTTGGCATTGCGCTGGAACACACCGGCCTGTTGACCGGATTCCATCACTGCCCACTCGGTCGTAATCGTCCCCTTCTCCTTGTCCTTGTCGTCAATCTTCAGTGCGCTCACGCCGGCGAGGGCAGCTTCCCATGCCTGCTCCGGGGAGCAGGACGTCTTCACGGTGAGGGGGGGCGCGCCGGAAAACGCGGCGCACCCCGTCGTGGAAACGACCAGAAACACGGAAAGAACGACGTGCCGGCCCATCGTTGGATGCAGATTCCTTTCGGTTAGAAGTACGTGGACAGGTTGAACTGGAACCCGTTGGCCGACCTGCCCGGATTGCGAATGGTTTGGCCAATTTGATTAAACGTATAGGCGAACTTGATGACTGAATCTTCTATCGGCCGGTAATTGACCCCCAGGGTCAACCGTTCTTCGTCGTTCGGGTTGAGGTCGGAATCGGTGTTGGTATCCGCTTCTCCCCAACGAACGATGCCCGTGAACGTGGAGTCCTGGCCGAAGTAACTCGGAAAGGTCCTGGTGAGTACGTCCGGCATGAAGTGGTAATTCAACTGCACGTAATAGCCGAACATGCTTTCGGGGACGATGTATTGTTCTCCTGCGCTTTGGGAAATTTGGCGCCTCATTGAGTCGTCAGCGTTCTGGACGGATACTGTGCCCGCCACGGTATCATATTCCCCGGACCCTTCGATGTTGGCCCAGGCGGCTTCGCCCTGTATTTCAAACCGCCCCCGCTGCAGGTTGCCGTCAACGGCCATCAGGGTCAGGTTATGCTCTTCGCCATTATAGATAGCTGACTCATCGTTCCATTGGCCGTGGTGAACGGAGCCGGCCACTTCCACGCCCAGAAGAGGGCTGATCGAGATACGGCTGACAATCGCCTTGTTTTCGTTCCGATCCCTTGAAAGACTTCCGCGAGAGCCTCGCGTCCCGTTGGACTCACGAAGCTGGCCGTTCCTCCCGTCAAAGCCGTTCGTGACGTAAAATTCGTAGTCAATCTTGGACAGTTGGGTCGGATAGACCGTGCCGAAAAAACCGAGACCGGATTCGGCAAACGTGGACGGCAGGATCGAACGGCTCACCATGGGCCGCAACGGCAGGTCGTTCAGCGGCGAGTCGTGGACGAGGTTGAACCGGCCTATGGGCACCAGGATGATGCCGCCCCGGAGGTTGAACCAGTCCGAGAACCGGTAGTCGATGGTGGCGAATTCCATCTTGATGTCCCCGTCCGACTGGTTGCTCTGCGGCCCGCCATGTTCAATCTCGAGTTCAGCGGCCACACTCAACCGATCGGTCACCTGAGAATAGAAGAACGGCACGAAACGTTCCTGGTCGAATTCCAGTGTCGCTCGACAATCCCGTGCTCCCCCCTGACATCGTGTGAGCGAGAAATCGATGTACCCGCCGATGATGGTTTTAGGAGCCCTGACGAATGGTTTGGCGTAGATGGTGCGTCCGCCCTGCAAGCCGCTGCCGCCCGAGAAATCCACGCCGTATCGGGGTTGGGCTTTTGTGGTATCGCCCATGGCCGGCATGTCCTGATCTTGTGATGGTGGGGCTGGCGGGGTGCCTGCTGGTATATCCCCCGGGGGCGTGCCCGCCCCCGCCGGCTTGTCCATCTTCTGTTGTTTGGACCACTCTTCAAACATTTTCCGTATTTGTTTGAGTTGTGCCGGGGTAAATTCCGCTTCCTGAGCCTGGCCTTGGGCCAGAGGGACAATCATGAGGGCCACGAGAGCCCCCGCAATCAACAATCGTTGCATGTCGATCTCCGTGTGGTTGGGGACTCTACCGGTCCGCTGGGTTGTTCAAGGGACGCTACCGGTCCTCACGTGTCACTGTTCTCTGCCGTGTGGATGACAACACCTCTGTGGTTGATAGTCCGAACTGATGAACGCGATCCAGGTTGGGTTTCAGGCGGACAGCTACTGTCCGCACGGGGCGATGCAAATTTCTTGTTCTGCGATACTGGCATAAGAAATCGACACAAACCGCTTGCAGCGTTTACATTTGAGTTCAAGACTGTCCCCTCGAACTTTTGCGACGAGATGACCACACAGACATCGGGCTTCTCCTGGCTGTCCGTGCCGTTGTGGCAACGGGGTCTTTCGATTACCGTTCATGGGATGGTGAGGGGATCGGGCACGGTTCGGCATGAATAAATAACTAATATGAAAATCGTTATCATCAGAATATGATTTTGATTATCGGAGTAAAAGAGTACAGGAATCCGTCTGGCAATGTCAAGCATGTGGTGAGGAAGGGAAAACGATGCGGGCGGTGGCTCCGCGAAGCTTCTCTCATTCCTGCGAAAACCTGCGCCGGCTTTGACCAGGGGTCTGTCCCCGGCTTTCCTGTCGTCATTCCTGCGGACGCAGGAATCCAGGACTGCGACCTGCGAGCCAACTTGCCTGTCGTCATTCCTGCGGACGCAGGAATCCAGGACTGCGACCTGCGAGCCAACTTGCCTGTCGTCATTCCTGCGGACGCAGGAATCCAGAACCGCAACCTGATAGACAAACAGCAGGCAGTCTGCTATCTATCCTGGCAGGCAATTCTGGAGAGACGTGTGCGATGACAGGCTTCGACTGGCAACAGGCCCTGCGGCAAACGATGTCCTGGGTTACGACAAACATGCGTCCATGCGTGAAGGGCCTCTTCACGTGGGCGGTGGTGTGGGGATTGATGGGGTGCAGCGTGGGGCCGCTTCAGGTGGTCAAGCGCAGCCAGATGCACATGGGCACCCTGGTCTTTCTGACCGCGGTGGCCCCGGATGAACAGGTGGCCCGCGACGCCATACGCGAGGGCTTCGCCGAAATCCACCGCCTGGAAGAAATCCTGAGCACGTGGATTCCCGACAGTGAATTGTCGCGTGTCAATGCTGCGGCGGGTTCCCACCCGATCCGGGTGAGTGCGGAAACCATCGACGTTCTGGAGCAGGCTGTGGCTGTCGCACAGATGACTGAGGGCGGATTCAACGTGGTCATTGGGCCGGCTGTAGAAGCGTGGAATATCAGTCGTGAAGGGCGTATCCCGACTCAACACGCATTAGACACGTTGCGTCCTCTCCTGGACCTTTCCGATCTGCACATACACAGTGCCTCCGGCACGGTTTATCTGGCGCGTTCTGGCATGCGGGTGGACGTGGGTGGCATCGCCAAAGGCTATGCCGCTGATCTGACGGCCCGCGTGATGCAGGAAGCCGGCGCGACGGCGGGCGTGGTGGCCATTTCCGGCGATATCAAAACGTTTGGTCGTCAGCCGGATCATCGCCCGTTTGTGTTCGGCATTCAGCATCCCCGACGCCCGACGGGCATCACGATAGGTCATCTGGAGCTTGAAGACATGGCCGTTTCCACGGCTGGCGACTATCAACGGTATGTTATACAGGACGGCATCCGTTACCATCACATTCTTGATCCGCAAACACTGCAACCGTCCCGCCTGGCCCAGAGCGTCACCGTCGTGGCCGGGACCGGTGTGCTGGCTGATGGGCTGGATACCGGAATCTTTGTCATGGGCCCGGAAAAGGGCATGGCACTGATTGAACGCCTCCCCGGAGTCGAAGGCGTGATTATTGACGCAGATGGAAACGTATCCGTGTCGTCAGGCTTACACCACCGGCTGAAGCTGACCCCTCGACCGTAGGCGGGGGTGGCAGTTGCGAGGCGTGGCCCCGCGTTATTCGTGTCCGTACCCGTTGTGTTTCCGATGCCCGCGAGACTCGTCTCGATGCATCATCTCGCCGCGGTGGGATTTGATGCGTTTGTGCATGGTGTCCATGCGCGACCGTTGCTCTTCGGAAAGCACGGCCATGGCCTGCCGTTGGGCTTTGATTGACTCCAGGTAGAGTTTCGCCTTCAAGCCGTGCAGCGCGTTCAATTGCGTTTCAATGTCTGCAAGACTCGCCTGTTCGTCTTTCAGGAGTTCATGCAGGTCAACATTGGCTAACTTGATGTCGGCCTTCATGGTGATCCGGGTTTTCCGGTAATTCGTCTTGAGCGTGTGAAGCTGGCTCACTTGATCGTCCGTTAAGCTCATCCCCTCCTGGAATTTCAGGATATGGTCAATGAATTCCGTTGCGCCACGATGGGCACCGGGATACTTCTCGTGACGACCATGGCGGCCACCATACCCGCCGCCATACCCGCCGCCATACCCGCCGCCGTGATGGCCGTCGTGCGAACGCATGTCATGATGGTCTTTGCCATATTTCATGTGCTTGCCGCCGTGATGGCCGTCATGCGCATACATGTCATAGTGGCCGTTGCCATGTTTCATGTGTTTGCTGTCGTGATGGCTTCCATACCGGGAGGCCCCGACATCATGGCCACCATCATGCACGGCGTGCGCAGGAATGCATGCCCCTGGCGCCCCCCCCCTGGATTCCCGCTCAACACACTGCGGGAATGCATGCCCCTGGCTCTCCGTGCGACCAGGGGACGGA
>RKSG01000144.1 GCA_007570995.1 Nitrospirales bacterium | reverse complement strand
GCAGGATTGACCATAACGGAGCTGCTGGTGGCCCTGGCTGTGGGCATGGTCGTCACGGCCACGATCTACAGCGTGCATCTCCTGCAAGTCCGGCAGCAGCGTGTTCAGGAAGACGTGTTAGCGATGCAACAGACCACTCGCGCTGCGCTGGACATGATGGTCAGGGAAATTCGCATGGCCGGCTATGATCCCATGGGGGTGAATCGGGATGTCGATCCTTCGAATGATTTTCACGGGATCGCCTGTCCCCCGGCGGGATTACAGATCAGGGCCGATTTGAACGGGAATGGTGAGGTGACGGATTCCAGGGAATCCATTGTCTATCTGTACGATGGTGCCACATCCACGCTTCGGCGCAAAGTGGGGAGAGGGGGGCGGCAACCCGTGGCGCAGCACATCGAGGCTTTTCAATTTACCTGCCTGAATGCCCAGGGACGTTCCACTGTCCATGCGCCGGACATTCGGGCCGTTGAAGTGCAGCTGACGTCCCGGGCCGAACATGCCGACAGTCACTATCCGGAAAACAACGGCTACCGGACGTTCACCCTGCGCTCGCATGTTGTTCCGAGGAATTTGCAGTAACCGCGGCTGTCGTTCCTGCCCTCGAGCGGGAATCCATCCTGAAGCAGACAGCCCCTTAGGAATCTTCCACACGCACCTTGTCTTTCAACCCAAGGTCGGTGAGTGCTTGCTTAAGATCGCCGACCAGGTGTCCGGCGTCGGTGGCGCGGATGCTGGTGGAAAGATCAACGTTGAAGTTGACCTCCTTGCCTCTGCGCAAGAGCGGGATAAGGCGGGTGCCCAGTTTATTCCAGACCTCGGGCTGCACAGTGCCGACCAGGCGAATGTTCTTCGTTTCGTTGTGTGCAGCGGCAACGGGCGTTGTCGTTGTCCCGGGGCGGTCTTCCGGAGGAGGCGGTAACGCTCCCGCGTCAGCAACGGTCTGCGCAGGGCCACCAGGGGCATCAGAGACATCAGGGGCATGATGCTGTTCCTCCGCCTTTTTTCGCAGTGCCGCTGCTGTGTCGCGTTTCAGGAGAAACACAGCCGGTTCAAACACAATGTCATCGAGATCAACATCCTGCTTATACCACAAGATATCGTACTGGCCATCTGCCTTTGCGACTGCACCCAGGCCAAAATCCCCGCGTGTGACAAGCTCTTGAATTTTGTGGCGCAGGACATGATCCGGATTGATCAGGCGGGTGAGCGAGCCGTCCATAAAACTTTTACGCAGGCCGTCCAACGGCCACGCCCCGGACTGACGGAACACTTCCGGCCAGTTGCGTTCAAGATACCCTCCCCCGACACCATTCTCCAGCAGACCCTCGGAACGCAACGCTGCCAGCACGCGCCTGCAAAATGACTCGCTGGCACTGCTGTGACCAACGCCGAGGTCAATGACTTTGAGTGTGTCTTGCCCCTGTTTCTGACGTTGCAGGAGGATGGCGTAGCTGTAACTGGCCCAGACCGCATTCCTGGCCGCGTCTTCGGCCTCAAGTGTTTTGAACTTCAACTCTTCGCGGTCTTCGGACGTAATCTCTGTGCCCAGACTTCCATCCTTGACCTCGAGGCTCACGCTCTTCCAGGCGAGCCACTGTTCCACTTTCAGGCGCAGATCCAGCCCCGGTTTTTTCATGCACCAGACCAGCGCGCCCGGGTAGAGGCGTGGAGAATTGCCGCGCATCCTGGTCCACTCCAGGATTTGATTCCGTAAAGATTCCTCCCCATCCCAGTCCAACTCTGGTGAAGCCACGACCAGCATCAGTTTCGGGAGGTCCTGAATCGCCGCGCCGTCATCGGGAAACAGGACCAGGGGAACGTCAGCGTGTTTGTTGAATTCTTTGCGCACCACATCCTGCATGACAGATTTAACGGTTTCCTCATCCAGCGATGCGCGCCGGTCGTTGACCACTTTTTTCAAAGTCGGCTGGTAGCTGATCTTGAAACCGTCGGAGCCGACTTTACGGAGAAAATAGGCCTTCTCCTCCAGCAGCCGAGCGGCACTGTCCACCGAGGTCGTGTCCATCTCCGGTTCCCCGAGGGCAAAGCGCAACTCCGGCAGGTGGGCGACGTTCTCCACCTGCCCGCCTGAAGACTCAAAGAAGATCGTGGTCCCCACCCGGCGGTGAATGTCACGCAGCACGCCTTTTGTGTCTGCGTCCAGTGCGCGAGCGTGGGCCTGGTCGCCGGCGATGTCGGCGTTAATAGCCGCGTTCAGCCGGCTCTCTCCCAACTGGCCAAGGACCATACCGTGAAAGTCGGGAACGTCCAGCGGTGCCGACCCAAGCGTAATCAGCGGTTCATTGCGGGCCTTTTTGAATCCATCTTTGTAAGCCCAGGCAACCCACTGTGCCAGCATCGCCAGTGTGCCTCGCGTCTGCTGGTACTGGGGGAGGGCCTGCCACTTGTGCTGAAACACGGCAAGGGTAGCCGGATGAAACGGGTAACACGCCTCGAAACGTTCGCGCAGGACTTCCCGCACTTGTGTGTCCTTGCCGTCGCTGCTCACCGCCGTCGGCGGCAACGCCGCCCGGTGTTCAAGGCACCAGTCGGCGTAGGTTCTGGAAATTTTCTTCAGCGTCTGTTTATCGCTGACAGGATCAAACAGGCGGCGGCGCACCACTTCCCCAATCTCCCGCTCGTCGTTGGCCACCAGGTTTTCGGCCACACGCTTCACGATCTTGGTGATTTTTTCCTGCCACAGCATATCGTCTTCGGTCATCTCCACTGCGCTGCGCGGCAGGCTGATGACCGCGGCGCCACTGGTCGTTGCCGTCATGGCCACCGTCAGGTTCTGGATAAACGCATGAAACCGCTCCGCCATGTTGCGGTGGCGGTTCATGAAGTTCAGCACTTCGTCGAAGAGGATCAGCACCGGCCCGTTGGCCTCGGCAAAAACACGTTCCAGTGCCGTGGTTCCCGGTGGCGTTGTTCTGGCCGCGGGGCCAAGCGCCTGCACCCCGGCATCCCCGGCCAGTTGCCGGGCCAGGTCTATCCAGGGCGTTTCGCGGTGTTCTTGCGGGTCCCAGGCTGTCCCCACGAATACCGCCACCTTCGCCGCCGGTGCCTGTGCCAGCCCGGCCTCGGCCAGCATGTCCCGCACGCCGTCGTCATCGATCAGTTTGGCGCCGCTGGTGGCCAGGTGATACAGCGTGTTGAGCGTATGCGTCTTGCCGCCGCCGAATTGCGTGACAAGAGTCATGACAGGGGAAGTATCAGCTGTCTCGCCTGCCAGACGCCGCAACACCCTGCCGCCATGGTCCCGCAACGCGCGTGTAAAGCAGGTGCGTGCGAAGAACTGCACCGGGTCACGGTAATCAACTGGCGCCGTTCCTGCCACCACCTGCTCAAGATGGATGGCAAACTCATCGGGTTTAAAAGAACGCCCTTCACGTACCTCGGCACGTGGGGCGACAACTTTATACCAGGGGGGGAGGGACATGGTGTGTGACTCCTCAGTCTGGAAGATGTTGGAATTGCAGGCGTTGTGTGAGGCTTTCGGTAGGGAATTCCCTATTGCCCGCACACGGTTTCATCCAAGAGCCGTCGTCATTCCTGTGGAAGCAGGAATCCAGAACGCTATGGCCTGCACAAGTTTTGATCCAAAAGATGTTGATGGCCCTCTTTTGAGTACACCTTTCCTCGTGGTTTGGGAACGAGATGTTCGTTTTTGAAATCCTGTTGCAGGCTCCAGTCCTCGGAATACAACAGCCGTGCGCCACTGACCCGGGCCAAGGCAATAATGTGAAGATCATTCGATACAAGACGCATTTGCCCGCGCGATTTTTGCTCTTCGATCCTTCGAGTTTCTGCCCTGATTTCCGTACCATCATATTCGACAATTGATGCAAGACGCATTTCCGTGCGCGACATTTGTTCCTCATATGCGACAAATCGCCCTGCCTGTAATTCCTGCCTTGCCCATCGTTCGAAATTGCCGTTTTGGTAAAGTTCATCTTTCGCCTTGCCACCAATGACCAACAACCCTTTTCCAGAATCAAGCCATGCGAGAAATTGCCTGCCGACCGGCGGACATTCAGTCGACGATCCGGATCCAAACACCTTGTGCACCACACTCGCATCAAGAATTGCACACATCAGAATCTCAGAAACCTTCGAGTCTCTTTGCGGAAAAATTCCCGGTATCCCTCCGGTGCATCGAGAATGTTTCCATGCTTATCCAATCCAAGAGTATGAATATGAACCTCCAGAGCGCCACGCTCGAAATACAAAATGGAAACATCCTCTGGTTTCAACTCTGACGTGCCATCGCGGACATCCATACGCACCCTGTCGAGCAGATAGTCGCTGTGGGTTTCCACCGTCAACTGGTGCCCCCTTGCGGCGAGTTCGCAGAACAAACTTCCGAGGGCAGCCTCGGCACTGGGGTGAAGATGCACTTCTGGTTGTTGCATGAGAAACATACCTGGCACAATCGGATCTGCCATGTCACGGCGTACCAGTTCAGTGACCACAGGCAGTACCTGGCTGACTCCGTAGCCGACATCAATCAGATTGCGCCACGGGCCTTTGGATGGGCGTCCAAATTTTCTGACTTGCAACTGAAAGGGTGCGCCTTCAAATTTCCCGAACCGCTTGACCGTGATCTCATCAAACAGCCCGGACGTGCGGCCAAACTGCTGAAGTTTGTTTTTCAGTTTTTCCCATTTTTCCCCGCCACGAAGGTGCATATGCGCGAGATACATGGGAATGTAATCGCCCTCCGAATCGGTCGTCAGGCTCGCCGGGTCATAGGTCCGGCGTGGTTTGGAGCGGACCGGAGCACTGGCGAAAGGACGTCGCGAAAACCGCTGCAAAGGCAGTCGAAAAGACCTTATAAACTGCTCCACCCTATCCAGCTGCTTAAAATCCTCTTGATCAAATGGGGGATTGTTGCTTTCCCGTATTTCGCTGAAGAACTTCTCATTCACACGTTGTTTTGCGCTCAAGACTAAATCAAGAAAGGAAGGCAGCTGTTCCCGGGCATTCACAATACGTTCATGTTCCCACTCGAGGTCACTCCATACCCATGGAGTTTCCGATCTTCCGGAACAGAAACGGAGACTGTTATCACGGATTTGATGCTCAACCCAGATATCGTTCTGTTTTATGGTTCTCGTCATGGGAACAGGCACCGTGTCTTCCCTTTCGAAAGTCACCGCATAGTAGTGTACTGGGCAGTTTCCACGTTCTTCCAAGCCAAACTCTGCCTTGAAACTGGCCGCCCGGCTACCCCTGCTGCCACGATGGTGTGCAATTTCATCAAAGGAGCCGAGGTCGTAGGGCTCTTCCTTGAAGTTCGGGACAAATTTCCCAAAAGCCACATCCCGCAACACCCGAATCATTGCCATAAACGATGTCTTGCCCGTACTGTTCTCGCCTACCAGCAGCGTCAACGGTGCCAGGCGGGCTTCCGCTTTTCTAAAGCAGCGAAAGTTTTCCAGTGTGATGTTATTCATTGGCGTTCACTTCGGTACGGCCAGCAGCATCGCTTCCAGCAGGCGTTTTTCTTTGCTGCCGGCAGGGTACAAGGCCACCAGTGAGTTGGCAAGACGGATGAAATCCGGCCCGCGTGCCAGTTCAGCTTTGATCAGGTTGCGCAGGGCGTTGGTGCGACCGCCGGATTGGAACAGCATGGCGGCATGGACGCGGTCAAGGGTTGTGGCCTTGGAGGATTGCAGTTCGGGTTCGTCTATCAGCGGGCGCTTGGGGCCACGACGTCGCCGGGGGGCTGGCGCTTCCGCTTCCGGGAACAGCACGGCCTGGATATTCGTCATCGGGTCGCGTTCCAGCCATTCCGCTGCCGCTGCCGCGCCTTCGTTGCCAAAGAGCTGCTTCGCCCGACAGGCCACCGGCAGCAGGCGCACCACGCCCTTTGCCTTTTCAATGATGCGGCCGTCCCATTTCTCCAGGTCAATGCCCATCGGCTGTGTGAAGCGGAGTGCCAGGTCATACGGACAACTGAGCCCTTTGAACGTGCCGCCGCTGGTGCCGCTGTTTCCCTCATCTTTACCCTTACCGCCGTTGTTGGTCGTCGTGCCTTGCAGCGACCACAGAAAGAGCGCCGTCAGGCGCGCGTCTTCCTCCAGTGCCCCGGCGCCGCCGTTGCGGGCTTGTGCTTCGGCGGTGCCGAGGATGTTGCCGAGCGCAGTGCGGCCGACGACCTCCCACACCCGCTCCAGGTATTTCGTCAGGCTGATCTCCTCGCCCGCGGGCGTCTCCACCTTACGGTAACGGCTGAAGATCTCCAACGCCGGGCCGATGCAGGCGAAGACCAGGTCGGCACCGTGCACGCCCTCCTTCTGCAGACGCTCCATCCAGTCGCTGACACGCCCCGGCAACTCGCGCAGCACATTGGCCCAGTCGCCGACGCCGGCGGCATCATCACGCGGGCGGCAGATGAGGTGCACGCTGGTGGTGAGGGAAGCCGTCTCGCGGGCATTGAGGCGCGATCCACTCTCCGTGGCGATGGGCCAGGAACCGGTGATGGTCCAGCCGCCGTTGATCATGCCGGACAGCAGCGCCTCCCAACCCTTGGTGGTCTTGTGGGCAAAGACGACGGCGCCGATGCCGTCGGCTCTGAGCACGCGGTGGCCTTCGGTGAATGCACGGCCCATGGCGTCTTCAAAGAAGTGGCGATCCTTGACTTGGCCGTCGCGACGCTTGGTCTCGTCCTGCACAGCCTCGCGCTCTTTGGGCGAGAGGGGGGTCGCCGGGTCACAATGGTCGCGCAAAAGTGGGTGCTCCGGCAGCGTGCGCTTCAGCCAAACCAGAAAGAAGTCGGACAAATCGGCGTAGGGAATAG
>RKSG01000031.1 GCA_007570995.1 Nitrospirales bacterium | reverse complement strand
GGGGGTGTGCTGTCCGGCCCTGGATTCCTGCGTGCGCAGGAATGACGGCGGGGGGGATCTGTCGGGGGCTGTGCTGGCCGGCCCTGGATTCCTGCGTGCGCAGGAATGACGGTTGAGGGTGCTCTTCTGTCGAGGACTGTGCCCGGCCATGGATTCAAGTTATGGACATGCTCATAGTTTATGAACATGTTCATAGACCGTATGGACATGTTCATAGTTTATGAACATTGTTCATAATTATGACTCTGTGCGTTTATACCATGTCCCCCGGCGGGTGCCGTGCCGCTCCAGATCCCCGCGGGTAGTCAGACGCCGAAGCAGGTGGGTCGCCTGGGTCGGGCTGATTTGACAGAGTGCCGCCGCCTGGCCCCGGGTGATACGGCCGTGGCTCTCGGCATGTCGTAGAACCTCCTGCTCCTGTTGCAGTGGATCGAATCCACGCTGACGGATGTAGCTGCCCGACTTACCAAGGCGACGGTAGGTGGCGGCGGAGATGTGCCAGGCACGGACCTCCCGCGCCCCATGTGCCTCGACCAGGCCGCTCTCAACCATTGCTTCGAGCCGGGCGCGCGCGTCGTCTTCACGTTTTTGCATAAGGCGCGCGGCCTCCGACGTCGTGATGCGGCGCCCGCGCCACAGGTGGTTCAGAATCAGAATGCTGTCTACAGAGAGCTGCTGCCGCTTCCCACGCTCCTCTTCTGACACCAGGCGCACAAAATCGAGGTCGGCCCTGCCGCCAGGGAGGACGAGCACGACATTGGTCTCCGTACTCCGCTCGTAGGAAGGCGCAGGGCGCCCGTTGCGAATCTGCTCGTAGAAAATGATGTCAATGCCGCGCCCCGTGCGATCGACAAGGCCTGCGCGCTTGAAGGCATCCGCCAGCAGCAGGTTGCGGGGGCGTGGCTGGGTGACGAGTATGTTGTCCGGGCGCACGCCTTCGGGAAGGCCACCGGGGTTGGATATTTCAATCCCGTCCTGGTGCCACTGCACATGCACGGCGTCGTGGCGCGTGTAGTCGCGATGGGTGAGCGCGTTCGCGAGGCCCTCGCGGAAAGCGTGTCGCGAGTAGTCAGGGACGCCGATGCGGGACATGCCGACCAGGATCTCCTGTTCCCGATTGCGTGCCCGGAAGCGCGCCTCCAGTTCCTCCATCACCCGCAGGAGCGGCCAGCGGAAAAAGTCGTTGACCTCCACAGCCGTGCCGGAGAGAACCTGGAATGCGACCTCAGGGATCCAGAGTGCGTCCTTGAGTATTGCCTCGCGGCCAAAGAGAAGCAGTCCCATGAGCCGCACGGTGACCGCACCGTTGGTGTTGTCAATCGCGCCCAGAGCCTTGGCCAGTTCCAGATCGTTCAGCATAGTCAGGGTTTTGTCTCCACCTGTGCTCTCCCGTATGGTGCGCCGGTAACGTTCAAATTCGAGCGGATCCAGCGCGTCTATCCCGAGGCCATCTACCCGCTGTGCCGAGTAATCCAGCAGGCCACGGTTGGCCTGTAACGCCTGCATTTCGTGGAAGGGGAACGGGACACAGGCAGGTTTGCCGTCGCCGCCGATGGCCCTGCGTATGTAGAGCCCCTTCGCGGTGCCGACGGGTTGGCGGACGGTGGGAATTTCGATGGCGAGGATGTGTTTGCCTTGAATATCCACTAACTCTGCGCGAACGGAGAGCGACGGTCTGGTGTTGCTGCTGATGAGTGCATGCACCCGGGCCAGGTCGGTCGTGTTTGTGTGGCGATGGCGTGCGCCGCTGATGCGACCATCGTCCTCTACTCCGATCAGTAACCAGCCCTGCTGGGTGCCGCTTCGGTTTGCGAGACACACGACAGCCTCGACGAGTTCGTGGTCTGGAAGTGGCTGTGCCGGCTTGCCCTTTCGATCACTCTTAAATTCCACGTCGAGGGTTTCGCCGGCCTCAATCAGCTTTTTGATGTGTTCACGTGTCATCGTGTTTCGGTGGGGTCCTGTCCCCCGGCAGCGTACTGGTCATGGTGCTCAGCGGCAACGTGTAGTGCTGGACTTTGCGAACCTGACGCCACGGCTGGCTCGCCGGGTCCGGGATGATATGCAGAACAGGTTCGCCGGTGCAGTTGGTCACAACATACAGCCAGTAGCAATCGCGACGGTCTTCGGCGATGCGGTGCTCGTTGGGGGTGAGCAGAATGTCGCCAGTGACAGCAGCCAGACCCTTGACTTCAATGAGGCGAAGCTCGCCCGACCGCCGATCCAGCCCAGTGAGATCATAGCCGAGATTGTTTGCACTGACGTCTTCCACCTGACGACCCTCGGCGCGCTCGTGCTCCATCGCCACACGCATGGCCGTGGCTTCGGTCTCAGGATTGGAGCGCAACTTGCGAATGTCAGCATCCTCACGACCGGGATGCGGCAGGACAAGCACACTGGTCAGACGCTCGGGTGCTTGCAGCACAAGGGAACGCTGGTGTTGCAATTCCAGACGGCGTTGTTCGCGACGCGTGGACAGCTCGCTGTGCCGGTGTTCGGCCTGGGCCAGACGGCCCTCGGCCCCAACAACACCTCGCTCCTTTTCGTCAATGGCCCGCCCGATTTTCTCGTCTTCCCGCTGAATCAACTCGGTCAGGGCCACTTCCACATGTTCAGAGATGGTTTCAATCATGGACAGGCGATCCTGTTTGGTGTCCTGCAGGAACGCACGCAGGGCGTTTTCGTAAAGCCATGCTGAGGCTTCATCGGTAGATGTCACGGCGGGAAGGTCGGCGGGGAGCGGGGCAGGTGTGAAGTCGCCTAATGCCCCCGGCTCACGCAGGCGCGGCGGGTTGTCACCGCCAGCCAGTTCCACGACGAACATGCGCTCGTGCACGACAGCTCCCTGTCCATCCACCACGCGGGCACGGTAGAAATCCAGACGGGCGGGACGGTCGTGTTGCACCGAATAGAAACACGCGCCTCTGGTGAAGTGTGCCAGTGCGTCGGTCAGGGTGTGGAGGCGGATTGACTCGAAAAGCGGGTGCCCCGGCGTGACCCATTCCAGGTGTTGTGCCTCGGCAACCTTGCGGTCAGTGGAGCAACGTCGGTACCGGTCGGCAAGTGGCGGGAATCGCCACTTCGGGTCGCGTTCGTAGCCACGCAGCACAGAGGGGATTGGCCCGGGGATGAAGGTGTGCGTGGGCGGGGTGCCGACGGGTTGCAATCGGAACGGCACCAGCTTCGCGGCGGCCAGGATGAAACGGGCGATGTCCTCGGGCACAATACGGTGCTCGATAGCACGCGCGCGTCGCTCCACGATCATGTCCAGATTGAGTTCCCTGGAGGCGAGACCTTCCAGCGCGGTCTGGCAGATGTCGCGGAAATGGCCGGCGTCCACATTGTGGAGCAGGCGGTCTTCCATGTCGGCCTCGCCGAGGTCGCCCGCGTAATACCTGCGCAGGATCTGTTCCATGTGCGTCGCCGGTAACACCTCGCCCACGACGTTGAACACGGCATCGTCATCCAGCGCGTTGCGGATTTCCTCCAGCTTATCCAGCAGCTTCTGCAGCACGCGGCCCTCAACGGTGTTGGTGGCGACGAAGTTGAAGATGAGGCAGTCTTTGAGTTGCCCGTAACGGTGAATGCGCCCCATGCGCTGTTCCAGACGGTTCGGGTTCCACGGAATATCGTAGTTGAACAGAATGTTGCACACCTGCAGGTTGATGCCTTCGCCGGCTGCCTCGGTGGCCACCAGCACCTGAATCTCGCCATCGCGGAACAGTTGTTCGGTGTGCAGTCGTGTGCCGGGTTCGGTGCGCGAGCCGGGGTTCATCCCGCCGTGGATGCACCCGACGCGAAAGTTCCAGGAGTGCAGTTTCTCCATCAGATACGTGAGGGTGTCTCTGAATTCGGTAAAAATCAGCAGGCGTTTGCCGGCGTCGCCGGCGAACTGCTGTGCCTGCAGCAGTTCCTTGAGCTTGGCCAGTTTGGCTTCTGCGGCGGAGTCTTCCACGCGTGTCGCCTGTTCGGCGAGTTTGCGCAACTCGGCGATTTCCCCGCGCACCTCTTCGGCGTTGTCGGTCAGCGTCACGACTTCCGCCATGCGTTCCCAGTGCTCGCGTTCGTTCTCTTCCATCTCTTCCATCTCTTCAGCTGAGGGAAGTTCATCGGGCATCTGTCGGGTCAATGCCCGGGCTTGATGAAGCCCGTCCGTCAGCCGGCGCGCGCGGTTTGCCAGGCTGCGTTGGACGGCCCGTGTGCTGGATGCGAGTCGGCGTTGGTACAGTGCCATGAGGAAACCGACGGCCCGTGCCCGGCGATCATCGTCCCGGCCGGCGGCCCGTCTGCTCTGATTTTTCACGAATCGGGTTATCGCTTCGTAGAGTGTGCGTTCATCGCCGTCGATTTCAAAATCCACGGTTTTCGGAAAGCGTCGGGTGAAAATTTTCCTGGCCGTCCACTGCCCGTCGTCGCCGCGTGTTGGGAAATACACCATGGCTTCTTTCGTGCGCCGCAGGTAGAACGGGGCGCGCTGATTGTGCATAGCCTGCTCGATGGACTTCACATCGGCGAAGGCGTCTTTATCCAGCAGTTGCAGGAACAGCGTAAAATTTTCCGGGTCGCCTTTGTGCGGCGTCGCGGTGAGCAGCAGGAGATGATCTGACGTATCCCGCAGCACTTCACCCAGCCGGTAGCGTTGGCTTTTGTGTTCTGCATCGCGGGCTGACATACGGTGGGCTTCGTCCACGATGACCAGGTCCCAGTATGCCTGGTGCAGGCCGGGCACGATATCGCCGCGCTTGGCGAGGTCCAGGGAGGTGATGATTTTCTCCTTTTCCAGCCACTGGTTAATGCCGAACTGTTCGCGCATATCGCTGCCTTTCAGCACCAGAAATTTTTCGTCGAACTTTTCCCTGAGTTCGCGTTGCCACTGAAAAGAAAGATTGGATGGGCACACGACCAGTATGCGTCGAGCCAGACCCCGCAGTTGCAGCTCACGGATCAGCAACCCGGCCATGATCGTCTTGCCGGCGCCGGCGTCATCGGCCAGCAGGAAACGCACCCGGGCGAGTTTCAGCAGGTGTTCGTAGACGGCGTCCAGTTGGTGTGGCAGCGGGTCCACGCGGGAGAGGGAAAGACCGAAGTAGGGATCGAATTCGTAGGCGATGCCCAGCGAATGTGCCTGCAATCCCAGACGCAGAAGTTGTCCGTCGCCGTCGTAGGTGCTTTTCGGTTCCAGTGCGTGCACCTGTTGGATGTCCTCGTCGGTGAGGATGATTTTCTTGTAGCGTTCGGATTCCAGGCCGACCAGTTCAAGTGTCCAGCTTCGGTGGTCGTTGGGCTGCATGGACAGCACGCGCATTGTCTCACTGAATGAATGTCCATGGAGCAGTTGACCTTCTTGAAACGGGGGCTCGTTTTTCATGGCATGGGGTTTGATAAGGGAAAGCGGTTTCGGGCAAACAGGGGGGAACGCTGGATGATAAGGGGGGCAGTGTATCAGAACGGGGCAGGACAGGGAAGATACCGCTTGCTCTGTGCCGTGTGTGACATGACAGGGCAGGTTACGCGAAGACTGGCCCCTCGTTGCCCTGCGGTCTATCCTACCCCGTTCGTCATTCCTGCGGACGCAGGAATCCAGGGGGGGTGGTGCGGTTGGCCCGCTGTCCTGCGGTCTGTCCTGCCGTGTTCGTCATTCCTGCGGACGCAGGAATCCAGGGGGGGTGGTGCGGTTGGCCCGTCGTCTTGCGGTCTGTCCTGCCGTGTTCGTCATTCCTGCGGACGCAGGAATCCAGGGGGGAGGGGGTGGTGCGGTTGGCCCGCTGTCCTGCGGTCTGTCCTGCCGTGTTCGTCATTCCTGCGGACGCAGGAATCCAGGGGGTGGTTTGACCATCCCGCCGCCTGTCATTCTTCCCGTTTTCACGGGAATGACGGGCCTGGGTGTGTGGGGGCACCAGGCACCCGCAAAGCCCGTTGCAGGCCGTGCCGTCATAATGATATGGCACGGGGCAGAGCCAATCAGGCGGAAGCCTGCCGTCTCTGGCTCCTGGCACGCAAACACTTTCAGAGATTGTCTCGACAGATAAAACCTCACAAGTAGAACAAGCTATACAGGAATCCAGTTTGCCAGTGGTGAGCCTCCCATGATCCCCCGCACCTGCCGCCGTCTCGCTGAAGTCGATTTTCCCATCGCCGAGGTCTCCCGTCATGCTGCTCGGGAGAAATCCATTCGGCACGGGCATCCCAGCACCTTGCATTTGTGGTGGGCACGGCGGCCGTTGGCTTCGTCGCGGGCGGTGTTGCTGGCGTTGTTGTTGCCGGATCCGTGTGATGCACGGTGTCCAGAGGATTTCAGGAAACAGGCACGGGCTTTGCTTGCGGAGACGCCGTGGAATCCGGAGCCGGGCAATTCTGGTTTGCGACGCGCGTTGCTCAAGTTTATCGGTGACTTTGCCAACTGGGACTATGCTGCCACGCCGCTTTTCCTGCGAACCGCGCGTGGGCTGGTCAAGGCCGCGCACACGGACACGCCTCTGGTGGTGGATCCTTTCGCCGGCGGTGGGAGCATTCCGCTGGAGGCGTTACGCCTTGGGTGCGACGCTTTTGCCAGTGACCTCAATCCGGTGGCATGTCTGATTCTGAAGGTGATGCTGGAGGACATTCCGCGTCATGGGCCGGAACTGGCTGCGGAACTGCGCCGGGTAGGCGGTGAGATCAAGGCGCAGGCCGAGGCGGAGTTGGCCGGCCTCTACCCGGCCGACGCCAACGGTGCAAAACCTATTGCCTATTTGTGGGCACGCACGGTGCGCTGTGAGTCGCCCAACTGCGGGGCGGAGATTCCACTGATGCGCTCACTGTGGTTGTGTAAGAAACCCAAGCGCAAATATGCACTGCGCACCAAAATTG
>RKSG01000135.1 GCA_007570995.1 Nitrospirales bacterium | reverse complement strand
GCGGGGGAGACCAGGGGCAGGTATGGAAAGGAGCGGAACACGATGAAAGGATTAACGGGACCGGTATGCGCGATGATCGCACTGCTGGCTGCCTGTGCCACGCCCGGGGCACAAACCCAGGCGATCTACGAGGACGAGAACCGAGTGGTCGGAGTTCAGGCCGTGCACGACGGGCATGACGGGTTGCCGTTTTCGCATCCGGCTGTGGTCGGCGAAGACGACGTGACCCGTGTGTTGCGGGGCCTGTATGTCGAAACACGCAATGTGTCGCTCGCGGGACTTGTCGGCGGGGCCACGCAACGCCAGCCAGCCTTCAGTCGGCGGGAAATCGCGTTTTTTGCGCCGTTGTTTGTGAAGGGGCTTGGACAAGCGCGCTCGGACGAAATGGTCACCTTTTACGAAACCGCGGAGATTTCCGACGTGCACGAATTGACGACGTCCGGCGGGATGTTTATTCAGGGGGATGCTCTGCATATTGTGCTGAGCAATTACGGGGTCAAGACCGAGATCTGGCAGGATAATGAAGAGTACAGGCCGCCCGTCAGAAATCGGCCGCTCGAACAGATTGCTCCGGAGCCCGGGCGCCTGGTGTTTCGCCCTGCCCGGTTCATGGTGCAGTCGGACGAAGGCACTGTGGCGGCGTTCGTGCAGGGGAAGCCTTGGCACGTCGCAGTGCGGTTCAGGGAGATCCGGGAATGACAGGCGGCGGGCGGCCCTGCAGGCGAAGCGGTGGGAAACAGCGGGTAGCAGCGGGCAACCCCTGGTCACCCTATCCGTCCCCTGGTCAGAGCCAGGGGCATGCATTCCTGCGCACGCAGGAATCCAGGGGACGCAATTGCGCTGCGATTGCTGGGCATGCATCTCAGAAGGACACGTCCCACTGGAGACGGACGCGTTGTTCGGAGAAGTCGCGGGCGGCGGTCTGTTCGAGAGTCAGGTAGGAGGCGTCAACCGTCACTTTGTTTTGATGACCGGCAAAAAACCAGTTCAGGGCGCCGGTCAATTCCTGGCGGGCATCTTCCCCCCTGCTGGTATCGGGATCAACGTGGGCATAGCGAAACGCCACTTCTAACGGTTTCGGCACGACTGCCATCAGACCATGCGGGAAGTAGCCTGCCTGGAAGTAGCCGCCAAACATGTTGGTTGTGCCCGCAGGAACGGCTCGCCCCGCATCCCCCTGGTCAGAGCCAGGGGCATGCTTCACCTGTTTCCAGTGTGTCTCGTGTTGCCAGGCAAAGCCTCGATACTTGAAGGCCGACCCGACTTGCACCCCTTCAACGCGGAACTGGCCATCCCTGGCGTCAGACGGGCTGGTCAGACCACTGAGGTTGCCGCACCCACCCGACGACCAGCGGGTACACCGGCCAATCGTCGTATAGCCTGCCAGTGACACGCTCGCCGTGGGCCGTTCGTGAAACGACGTGTCACTTTGGCGCCATTTGAGCTCCCGGCCAAAGACGTTCCACTGGAGCCTCCCCATATACATCATGTGGGCGTCGTCGTTTTTCGCAAGACCTCGTCCCCCGCCGGTCCAGACGCCGGCGTAATAATTCATGTCCGCCAGGGTGCCGGGATTCAGACGCCCGTACAGCATTGCCCCGACCTGCCGGTCAAGGGTAAAGACGCGATTCACGATTGAGCGTTCGACAAAGGTTTGTTTCCCCGACGAGTCGACCCGTTCGCGGTTATAGTCGATTTTCCATTGTCCGACGCGCAGCCTGGCCCAGGGATATGTGGCCAGCGTAATGCGCCAGTCTATCAACCGGCTGTGTGCAGTGGCCGCGTTGTCGTCGAAGTCGCGTCCGGGCTGAAGGTCGACTTCAAGGTAGTATTGTATCCAGGGCTGATAGCCGTGCCCTCCGATTTTCATCCGGACCCGCCGCAGCTCGAAGGAGCTTTCCGCGTCATCATTGAAGGCGCGTGCGTTGCGCGGGTCGGATCGTTCCGGGTACGTCCAGCGGCCTTGGAACCTCCACTGGAGCGTCGTTTTGAATAACCCGTCGGCGGTTTCCAGGGAGAACCCCTTTTTCCCCCAGCCGACCTTGACCGGCGGTTTCTCGTCTTGTGTCTGGCGGGCGGCTTCGGCTTCCCGCTGCTTGACGATGTTCAGGATCATCTCTTCTGTGGCCTGCCTGTCCTCGGCGGGTGGCGGCTCTGCAGTCTCGTCCTGCTTCCGTTCAGCGTCCTGGATGCGCTGCCAGTCTTCCTTTGTGATGATACCCTTCTCCAGCAGGATGTCGCTGAGAGTGTCTCCCGCGGTTGCGGGTGGCACGAATGCGGTGATGATGATGAGCGTACAGAGTGCCGTCAGTCTGACGAATGATTGAGGCGTGTCCATAGCAGGTCTTCTTCCGTATCTGTCAGAACCCATTCAGCGAGCCCCTGGTCATGTTCTCCCTCCGTCCCCTGGTCGCCCGGGGTGCCAAGGGTATGCGTGTGGATGGAGAGGGAGTGTACAGAGAGCGTGTTAAGGAGTCGTTACGGGAGCGTCAACATGTCGTAAACTGGCGGCATAGCGCCGGTGCGGTGAGTCTGGCACCTGCCGGAGCCGAGTCAGAGAAGACCAGGAACACAAGCATGTCCTTGGTCATGTCCTCCCGCCGTCCCCTGGTCGCCCGGGGCGCCAGGGGCATGCATTCCTGCGTACGCAGGAATCCAGGGGGCATGCTTGAACGGAGATCATGCTGGAGAGTAAACAAGATGAGGCGAACCAGGCGTACAGAATGCAATACGGGCGCGGGCATAACAGATCGCGGGGCAGGGGCTGTTCCTGCAAGCATGTCCCTGGCCCTCCCTTGGGTTCCTGCTTGCGCAGGAACGACGACCAGGGGACAACGCCGCAACGCTCGCGGTGGCGTGTCGTGCGGGTCTGTCCGTCATGCCGGGTGCTGGGGAGGCATCGCGCAGGTTGCCATCGGAAATCTCAATGCATGCCCCTGGTGCCCCGGGCGACCAGGGGACAACCAGGGGTCAGCAGGTCGGACCATGAGCGGGATACGGAATGCCCATGTGAAGCGATGGGGGGCCTTACAGGACTCTCGCGGAATTGAGCGATTTCGGCAATGTCTTGTCTTTGGGAAAAAAGTCGTGCGCGAGATGGTGGTGCGGCACCCCGGTCGTTGCCTGGAACTCCTCTGTTCCGCCGGCGATCGCGATCCGTTCCCGCTTCCAGCCCATGTGCGCACCCATACGCTGCCACGGGCGCTTTTCAACACGATAGATTCCTTTGGAACAGGGGGACCAATCCTGATCTGTACGGTTCCTCCATTGCCCCGTGTGGACCTCATGGTGCAACCGCAGGGCCTGGAGCTGCTGTGCCCGTTGGGCGATCCGACCAACGTGGGCGCGCTAATCCGGACGGCGGCGGCAATGGGCGTCCGCCAGGTCGTCCTGTTGAAAGAGTCGGCTCATCCCTGTCATCCCAAGGCCACACGTGCCGCCAGTGGAGCGATGTTTGATGTGCAACTGGTTCAGGGGCCTTCGATCAGGGATTTGCCCGAACCCGCCACATGGGTGACGCTTCATGCGCGCGGGGAGAACATGTCCGCGTTTCAATGGCCGGAAGATGTTCGGCTGGTCGTTGGAGAAGAAGGCCCCGGTCTGCCGCGGGTCCCGTCCAGCCGATGCCTGGCCATTCCCATGACCGACGCGGTTGAATCCTTAAACGCGGTTGTGGCCGCGAGTATGGCATTGTATGCCTATCGCGTGCAGTATCCCTTGCTGCGTCGCATGCGTCCTGCCCCTGGCGTCCCCCCCACGGCCCTGGATCACTGAGTTCGCAGCAGCCCTGCCCCTGCCTGCCCCTGGCGCCCCGGGCGACCAGGGGACGGCGGGGGGGTATGACCAAGGGGTGGACCATGAGGAACGATGGAACGAGGACAGGCCAGGCCATCCACCGGTCGCGTGTCGCTGCCGTCACACCTTGACAATCCACGGGCTGTGCCCCCAATGTTCTGCCGGTCGGGCAGGGTCTGAATGTCTGGTGGAAGAGAGGGGGGGAATCCGATGCCAGTCAACGTTCTCCGGAAAGATATTCCCAAGGGGCACAAACCGCCGGGATGGGTCTCCACCCGTGAGCGGAGTTCTGAGGCCGATGAACATGCCAGACAGCGGGAGGCCGACCTGGCAGTTCAGGAGCAGGAAGCGTTATGGGAATCGCAGGAAACCGGCATCGTGCACTGGTCGGGTGAGGAAGGAAAGCGCTACAGCGATTAGTTCATCTGCCCACCCCCTCCGTCCCCTGGTCGCCCGGGGCATGTATTCCTGCCTTCCCCTCCGTCCCCTGGTCGCCCGGGGCGCCAGGGGCAGGCAGGGGCATGCATTCCTGCGCACTCAGTGATCCAGGGGGGGGCAGGCGTTGTGGGGGAGGCGCGAGAGGATGCGGCAGAAACCGGTGGTGAAGATCACGACGTCGAAAAAACTGTTTCGCCAGGCCCGGCGGGTGATGCCCGGCGGGGTGAACAGCCCGGTGCGCGCGTTTGGCGCGGTCGGTGGGCATCCGAGGTTTATCAAACGGGCGCAGGGTGCCACCGTGACAGACGTGGATGGCAACACGTACCTCGATTATGTGGCGTCGTGGGGGCCGATGATCTTGGGACATGCCCATCCCGCGGTGGTCCGGGCCATTCAGCAGGCCGCGAGTCGGGGGACCAGCTACGGCGCGCCGACCGAACAGGAAGTGACGTTGGCCAACATGATTGGCGAGGCGTTGCCGTCCATGGAACAGGTGCGGCTCGTGAGTTCCGGCACCGAAGCCGTGATGAGCGCCATTCGCGTGGCGCGGGGATTTACCAAACGGGATGCCATTCTGAAATTCGAAGGATGCTATCACGGCCATGCCGATCATCTCCTGGTGAAGGCCGGGTCCGGCGCCGCGACCCTGGGCCTTCCCGATAGCCCGGGCGTGCCCGCGGCCACGGCGCGTCATACCCTGACCGCTCCGTATAATGATAGTGAAACGGTGCGTCGTCTGGTCCGGAAACACTGGCGAACCATCGCTTGCATCATTGTCGAGCCCATCGCGGGCAACATGGGCGTGGTGTGCCCTCGCCCCGGGTTTCTTCAGCAACTGCGCAGGCTTGCCAGTGAACATGGCATCCTCCTGATCTTTGACGAGGTGATTTCCGGATTTCGCGTGGCCTACGGGGGCGCGCAGACGGTGTATGACCTCCAGCCCGATCTGACGTGCCTGGGAAAAATTATCGGCGGCGGGTTGCCGGTCGGCGCATACGGCGGGTCAAAAGACATGATGGGACTTGTGGCGCCTGCAGGGCCGGTCTATCAGGCCGGGACGTTGTCGGGGAATCCGCTGGCCGTGACGGCCGGCATCGAAACGTTGAAGAAACTCAAGGTGTCCGGGGTCTATGAACGGTTGGAACGGCGTGGGAGTCAACTGGCCCAGGGCTTGGCGAACGCTGCCCGTCAGGCCGGCATCCCGTGGTCTCACACACGGATGGGATCGCTGCTGGGGGGATTTTTTACGGCAGGGCCGGTGGTGGATTATCACTCGGCGAAACGGTCAGATACCGCCCGGTATGCCAGGTTCTTCCATGGCATGTTGGAACGCGGGTCCTGTTTCGCTCCCTCACAATTTGAAGCCGCCTTCGTCTCAACCGCGCACACGGCGGCAGATATTGAGCGGACTCTCAAGGCCGCGCGCGAGGTGTACAAGCGGTTGTAGCCCCCGTCCGACGTTCCTCCTCACTCAATCGTCATCGTCATCATCGTCGTCGTCATCCTCGGCTTCCAGCGCGGCCTGTCGCATCTGCTCTTCCATGGCGTTGTGAATCAGCATCCGGATAAACATCGAAATCACGGAGCCTTTTTCCAGCGTCCCGCCCGGTGGGACGGCAATCCGGCCTTCTTCCACCATTTTGTCCAACCACTTTTTTTGATCCGGGGTGACGTGCAACGGAATTTCAATCAGGGGAATCTTCCCAAACATGTCCATAACGCAGACCTCCTTCCTTCAGGAATGTAATGCCCCCCATCCCTGGATTCCTGCGTTCGCAGGAATGCCTGCCCCTGGCGCCCCTGGCGACCAGGGGGCGCCCCGTGCGACCAGGGGACGGCTGGGGGGGACCACGGGGCGATTATGCCAGCACGTCGGCCATGCCATAGAGACCCGGCGGCTGCGTGACTGCCCATTCCGCCGCACGTAAGGCCCCACGGGCAAACGGGTCACGGTTGTGAGCACGATGCGTGATCTCAATCCGTTCCCCGGGGCCACCATAGAGGATGGTATGATCGCCCACGATGTCGCCGGCTCGCACGCTCTGCATCCCGATTTCCTGTTTCGTGCGTGCCCCGATGATGCCATGGCGCGCATAGACCCCGGCGTCACGCAAATCCCTGTTGGTGGCGGCAGCCAGAACTTCGGCCAGTTTCAGCGCAGTCCCGCTCGGGGCGTCCTTCTTGTTGTTGTGATGCGTGTCGATGATTTCGAGATCATAGTCATCGCCGAGCGCCTGCGCCACGTTTCCGATAATCTGCAACAGCACGTTCACACCCACGCTCATGTTGGGAGCGTGCACGCAGGGGATGGATCTGGCGGATGCGCGCAGGCGGGTCATGTCATCGGGGGACAAGCCCGTGGTGCCGATGACGATGGGACACCGGCACTGGACCGCATGCTCCAGGTGGTTCAGGGCAGCGGCCGGCGAGGTAAAATCGATGACGACGTGGCTGCCGGCTATCGCATTGGCCGGATCGTCCGTCAAGGCGACGTCGAGGCGTCCGCAGCCGGCTACTTCCCCGGCATCCCTGCCAAGGGCCGGATGGCCCGGCGCCTCAATGGCTCCAGACAATCGCAGCCGGGCCGATTCGCTGACCAGGGCCACCAGACGTTTGCCCATGCGGCCTGCGGCGCCGGCAATCGTAACTGTGAGAAGGGTGTTCATGCTGGTGTGTGTCGCGCACAGGGCACGCCCCCATGCGATCCCTTGCTGCATGCCCCTGGCACCCCCTGATCCCTGCTTTCTCAGGAATGCATGCCCCTGGGAAAGCCCCCCCTCCGTCCCCTGGTCGCATGGGGCGCCCCCTGGTCGCATGGGGGCGCCAGGGGCAGGCCTTCCCGCCAAAAACCCCCCGCCGTCATTCCCGCAGTGAGTTGAGCGGGAATCCAGGGGGGCATCCCTGACCAGGGGACGGTTAGAGCAACCCTGTTTCCTGCATGATATGCCGCAGCCGTTCCTGATGATCGGACGAGAGCGGTGTGAGCGGTAGACGCAGCTCGGGACCGATTTTGTTCATCATGGACAGGGCCGCTTTGACCGGAATGGGGTTGGTCTCGTAGAACAGGGCGCCAAACAACGGCGCGAGTTTGAAATGCAGGGCGCGGGCCTCGGTATAGTTCCCGGCCAGGGCCGCATTCACGAGACCGGCCATGTCTCGTGGCGCCACATTGGCGGTGACCGTAATGACACCTTTGGCGCCCAGTGCCATCATGGGTAGCGTCAACGCATCATCCCCGGCGAGCAGCGTGAAGGCGTCACGTCCCTGGGCCCGGCATTGATGAATGATCTCGGAGACCTGCCCGAGCGATCCGCTCCCTTCTTTGATGCCCACCACCGCCGGCAGACTGGCGATGCGCGCAATGGTGGCCGGCGTCATGTTCACGCTGGTGCGACCCGGAATGTTGTAGAGAATCAGGGGCAAGTCCACAGCACGGGCCACGGCCGCATAATGTTGATACAGACCTTCCTGCGTGGGCTTGTTGTAATAGGGGGTAATCAGAAGTGCGCCGTCGGCCCCGACCTGTTTGGCATGTCTGGTGAAGGCAATCGCTTCGTCGGTGGCATTCGATCCCGTGCCCGCGATCACGGGAATCCGCCGGTTCACGATTTCCACGGTCAGGGCCACGACACGCTCGTGCTCCTCGTGCGACAGTGTGGCGGATTCGCCCGTGGTCCCGCAGGGGACAATGCCATGCGTTCCGTTGGCCATGTGAAACTCAAGCAAGTCGCCGTAGGCGTGTTCGTCAAATCGGCCGTTCTTGAACGGAGTGACGATGGCAACCAGGGATCCTGAAAACATCGTTATGCCGTTGCCTTCCTGCCCCCTCCCCTGGATTCCCGCTCAACTCACTGCGGGAATGACGGAGGGGGGGCTTGACCCAGCTCGAGAAAATCTGGAATACATTCCCCGCGAACAAGATCGTCAAACGTCTCCCGTGCCCGGATCACACAACTGTCCCCGCCTTTCACCAGAATCTCCGGGACGCGCGGTCTGGAGTTATAATTGGACGCCATGGTGAACCCATAGGCGCCGGCGGACATCACCGCCAGCAGATCGCCGGCTTTGACCTGGGGCATGGCCCGGTTGCGGGCGAAAAAATCCCCGGATTCGCACACGGGGCCAACCACGTCTACCACCTCTTCCGACGCATGGGACAGACGGCGAACGGGCACAATGTCGTGATGCGCGTCGTACAGGCTGGGCCGGAGCAGATCGTTCATGGCCGCATCCACAATGACAAACTTTTTCGTCCCCGTCTCTTTCGTATAGAGCACCCGCGTCAGCAGAATGCCGGCGTTGCCCGCGATCACCCGTCCGGGCTCCAGAATGATTTCACAGCGGGTCTGCCGAAGGAGCGGCAGGATCGCTTCCGCAAATGCCCTGGGATGCGGGGGGGTTTCGTTCGAATAGGTAATCCCAAGCCCGCCACCGATGTTGAGGTACTGCACCGGCAGGCCCTGGGTGTGCAAGGTCTCAATGAGGACGACGACCTTCTGCAGTGACTCGACAAAGGGACTGAGGTGGGTCAGTTGAGAGCCAATGTGGGCATGCACCCCGACAACCCGGATGCCGGGGAGGGACGCCGCATGGTGGAATGTCTCCACCGCATGGTCCGCGCCGATCCCGAATTTGCTTTTTTTGAGCCCGGTCGCAATATACGGATGGGTGTCGGGATCAATATCCGGATTGATCCGCAGTGCCACCCGGGCCTGCGTGCCCATGGCCCGCGCCACGTCGTTGAGGGTCTGCAATTCCGCAGACGATTCCACGTTAAAGAACAGGATGCCGGCCTCGAGCGCCTCGCGGATTTCCTGGTGGCGTTTCCCCACTCCCGCAAAGACGATTTTGTCTGGTGGGATGCCAGCCCGGAGGGCACGAAACAGTTCGCCACCCGACACAATGTCGGCCCCGCTGCCTTGCGACGCCATGAGCCGCAGAATGGCCAGGTTCGAATTGGCTTTGATGGCAAAGGCGACGAGATGGGGAATGGTGGCAAAGGCCTGGTCGAAGGCTTGGAAATGACGGATCAGCGTGGCGTGGCTGTAGATGTAACAGGGCGTGCCCTGTTCCTTGTCGAGGCGTTCGAGCGGAAGGTCTTCACAGTGCAACGCATCCTGACGATAGTGAAAATCATGCATCTTGGGGCAACTCTTCGAACAGTTCGGGGTTCGATAACGTGATGCCTTCCAAGGCGTCGTGAAACGCGTCTTTCAGTTTACGGTAGCGCAACTTCGCGTGGGGCGTGACAGCCCCGAGGAGGTCCTGATCCAGAAGAATCTGCATTGCCCGGGGAGTCGCCTGCAGCAGATGTTCAAAGTTGACCACAATGTCCATCTTCGCCTGTTGCGCGGCGTCTTTGATGCGATCCAGCAGTTCCCGCGCATTCAGGTGATCCAGCGTGCCCTCCAGGTCAATGAACAGGGCCACAAACGCATCGTGGCGGCGGCCCTTGATAGCGAGAAACAACTCCTGGGGGCGTAGGGGCACCACCTGCTGGATCGAGAGCAGGGCATTGGGCACGAGCCGGCTGGTGTCCAGGGTGGGGAGCGTGGCCTGGAGACCCTTGAGGACGGTCGCCAGAGGGGAAAGCGTGCCCCTCGGACAGGTGCGTTTGATGTGCTTGCGAAATTCGTAATTCATTTCGAGACGCGGGACCAGACGTTGACTGGTATGCCGGAGCCGTTCCCAGATGGAACTCCACGCATAGAAGTGATGATTGGCCCAGAAAAATCCTTCCTGGAGTTGGTCCGGCGTCATCCGTTTGGGGCGAAACACCACATGTTTCCCGTCGTATTTGGCCCAGTCGTGGTCGAAGATCCGGTTTTCCCGGGTGTACCGCTCATGCAACGCGGTGCCGGGAAGCGGCGTCAGCACGTTGAAATAGGCCAGCTCCACCCGATTGCGAATGAGAAAATTCAGGGTGGATTCAAACACGGATTCATCATCATTGTCGAAGCCGAACACGACACCCGGGTTCACCATGATGCCATGGTCGTGAAACATTTTGATCTGGTCTTCAAATTTCCGGACCTGGTTAAATCCCTTGTTGGTTTCGTCCAGCGAATGCTCGGAGATCGATTCCATTCCAACAAAGACCGAGACGCAGCCGCTGTCGGCCGCGAGTTTGACCATCTCCCGGTCATCCCCCAGAAACAGGGTGGACTGGCACCCCCACTTGATGTTCAAGGGTTTCATGGCCTGCCACAGTTCCCGGCAATAGGCGCGGTGACTGTTGTGCAGGTCGTCCACAAAGGCCACGATGGAGCCTTCTTCGAGACCAACCCGGATTTTCGCGCAGATGGCCATGGCCTCCATCAGTGACCCGTGCGCCATGCGCTCGACCACTTCGGCCCGTATCCATTCCTTGACGCGCTGCATCTCTTCGATGACTTCCGGCACGGGACGCCGTCGGGTCGTTTTGCCGTTGAACGGGGACACGCTGCAAAACTCGCAATCAAAATGGCACCCACGTGTGGTGAACGTACAATGGCGGGTCATGTAGGAATCCGGACTGAGCAGTTGGACACGCGGGGCGCGGTAGTGCTCCAGCGGAGGGAACTGCTCCATGCGATAGATGCGTTTCATCGCTCCGGCCTCAAAGTCCCCGACGACGCGTGGCCAGAGATCTTCGGCTTCCCCACAGACAATGGTGTCGCAGTATTGCAGCGCTTCTTCGGGGCAATAGGTGGGATGGACGCCACCGAGGACGACCGGTTTGCCCCGTTTGCGAAATTCCGTGGCGATCTCATAGGCCCTGGGTGCGTAGCAGGTCATCACCGAAATCCCGACCAGATCACAGGGTTGGTCGAAGTCAATGGCCTGGACAGCCTCATCCACGAGACGCACGTCCCAGGTGGGTGGGGTGTAGGCGGCAATCGAGGGCAGGCTGAGTTTGGGAAACCAGATGGAACGTCGCTCGCTCGCGGTCATGCTGTAGGGATTGTTTCTGGGGTAGGGATCGAGGAGCAGTAATGTCCGGGGGGTATCGTGGCCTGATTGTCTATCCATGAAACAAATCTCCCTGGTCGTGGCTAAACCGTACGAGCTGAGGTGTGCGGTATGGGTGCGTATGCCAAAGGTCTGTGGGTAGCAGGTTCTATTATGGCCGTTCCCGTTGCCATTATGCAATTGCCTGGATTGGCCAGGGGACGGGGACCGCTGTGTTCCGGCTCGCTGTTTCCGTCGCCTGTACTGGTGTCGGTATCGGGGTACTCTTTAGAACAACATAATCGCCGAGCATCCCTGGCGACGTTGCATATCCTCGGCAACGTATCCGAATCGCCTGCTCCCGCTCAAGTATTGCATGCCCCTGGCGCCCCCCCCAACCTCTGGATTCCTGTGTGCGCAGAGCCTGCCCCTGGCGCCCTTGGCGACCAGGGGACGGAGGGGGGGCTTTTGACCAGGGGTTAGCCGCCAAATGAGTTTTCATACGCTTCCTGGACAAATTCGGTGAGCATTTCCCTGTGTTGCGCAATGTCTCCTGGAGTGAGACGAATGAAGTAAGCCTTCCATCCGTTTCTGGAACGAAACTCCAAGCCAGCATCTTCCAGCTTTTCGCTCGTTTCAGGAGAATGTGGTACTCGTGGCTTGAAGTAAATAAATGCTTTTCTGGGACCAACAGTAAAGAAATTGCAGGGCCGGCCGTTTTTCGCCAGACCAATATACTGCTTGTTGTATTTCAGTTCCAAAGAATCATCACACTGCTTCGCCAGATCGAGCAACTCATCCGCCATTGCAACCGTTTGCTTCGTGGCCCGGTTTTCCCAATACGCCCTGTCCGCGACTTCTTCTGTTCCTTCATCTTCATCCACAAGGCCAAGTGACATTTGATCGACGACCGTTGTGAAAACCAAGCCGACTTGATTCCCGGTCTTGAGAGCATTCATTTGAATGGCCATCAGGGGAATCGCGCCGTTGAACAGGCTCACGACGTTCAAAAAGCGACTCGTCACATCTTCAGCAACAATGACGGCTGTATGCTCGTACTGGGGGTATCGTTTTCGTTCGATATCCCAGTACTCAATGGTTCTGATGATGTGACTTTCGTCGGTCGCGCCCAGTTGCACTTCCACCTCATAGCGTTGAAATGATTCTACGTCCTGTAAGAGCAGATCAAGGCGCCCAGCACGAGGTTGAGTTCGCTCCTTGTCTTTGAGAATCACGTCGCCAAGACCAAGAATCCCCGGCTCCTCCGCGATACGCTCCTGCACCCACCGCTCATCCAGGTCGGGATGGTTTTTGAGTGACATTTTTTCAAACTTGATGAATTCCATGACGACGGGCCCTTCCTTGCTGCTGACCCCTGGTCAAAGCATGCCCCTGGCACGCCCCCCTTGGATTCCCGCTCAACTCACTGCGGGAATGACGGAGGGGGGGCACGACCAGGGGCCAGGGGCAGGCCGTTCACTGCGCGCCGATGGGCTGAAGAGGAGGCAACACCGTTTCTGGTTCCCCCTCAGGGGCGGCCGGTTGGCTTTCCGGTGTCTCGCGCAACGCCTCCTCGGCTCGTTGTTGCGCTCGGACTTTGGCCTCAATGCCGATGTCTTCTGGAGCAATGGGGTCGCCCACGACCCCGCAACCAGCTCCACTTGCTGCCAGAATGCCCAGGAGGATGACCGTCCAGCCGCGGATCAGTTGCCGGGGACGCCGCAGGCGCTGGAATTCCAAGCGACGGGGTGAAGCCGTGCCCATTATCCCCGCCCCCTGGATTCCTGCCCCTGGTCAAAGCCAGGGGCAGGCGTGCGCAGGAATGCATGCCCCTGGCGCCCCGGGCGACCAGGGGACGGCGGGGTGGGCTGTGGCATGCGTGCCGGTTTCGCAGCGAGTCGCGCGGCCCATTTCTTCAGCTGTCGAGCCACTTGGGTGCGCGCCGTGCCGCCGATCTGGCTTTTCCGGTCAATGGCATCGTTGATGGTCAGGCATGACAGCGCGTCCTGGGAAAAATGAGGCGACACGGCCTGCAGTCTGGCTAACGACAGGTCACGAAGCTCTATCTTCTGCTCAAGACAGGCTCGCACCACCTGGCCCACGATGCCGTGGGCTTCGCGAAACGCGACGCCTTTCCGCACCAGGTAGTCGGCCAGTTCGGTGGCCAGCAGGAAACCGGAGGACACGGTGCCGGCCAGCACGTCACGACGGATGCGAAGACGTTGGATCAGTTCGGTGTAAATCCTGAGAGACGCTGTCACGGTTTCCATGGCATCAAACAGGGGTTCTTTGTCTTCCTGCAGGTCTCGATTGTAACTCAACGGGAGTCCCTTGAGGGTGGTCAGGATCGACAGCAGGTGGCCGTACACACGCCCGGTTTTGCCGCGAATGAGTTCAGGCACGTCGGGATTTTTTTTCTGGGGCATCATGCTGCTGCCGGTACAGAACCCGTCCGGAAGTTCCACAAAGGAAAATTCATGCGATGACCACACGATGAGTTCTTCGCTCAGCCGTGAGAGGTGCATCATGATGATGGCCAGCACACTCAGCGTTTCCGCCACGTAATCCCGGTCGGAGACACCGTCCAGACTGTTTTGGGTGACGGTGGGGAACCCCAGGAGGGCCGCTGTGAAGGTCCGGTCAATCGGGTAATTGTTGCCCGCCAGCGCACCCGACCCGAGGGGCATCACGTTCAGGCGCGTGCGGGCGTCACGTACGCGCGTGCGGTCGCGCTCCAGCATTTCCACATACGCCAGCAGATGATGGGCCAGCAGGACCGGCTGGGCCCGTTGGAGATGGGTATAGCCCGGCATCATCACGTCCAGGTGACGGCGAGCCTGGCCCAGGAACGCCCGTTGCAGGGCCTGGAGACACGTCCACACAGTCTGCAAATGGTCGCGGAGATAGAGCCGGAGGTCGAGCGTGACCTGATCGTTGCGACTCCGGCCAGTGTGGAGCTTGCCGCCGACAGGCCCCACGAGTTCCGTGACGCGACGCTCCACGGCCATATGAATGTCTTCATCCGATGCCGCAAAGGGGAAACGCTGTTCGCGCAGTTCCCTCTGAACCTGCTTGAGTCCCCGGATCAGGGTGCGACATTCCGCACGGGTGAGCACGCCGGCATGTTCCAGCGTGCGACAATGCGCGAGACTGCCTTGAATGTCATAGTCAAACAGGCGGCGATCGAAGGCAAGCGAGGAGGTGAACCGGTCGACAAGCGTGTGGGCTGGTTCGCGGAATCGCCCGCTCCGGGCCTGCTGGGGTGAGCGGGTGGAACGCCGGTGCCTGGATTCCTGCCCCTGGTCAGAGCCAGGGGCAGGCTTGACCAAGGGGCGCGCGCGACGACGAGGGTCGTGTGTTCCGGCTGTCATGTTGACCGGCGCGCCCGTGCGCGGGACTGACCCCTGGTCAACCCCCTGGTCAAACCCAGGGGCAGGCTCCGGGCACGCGATGTTCTCCGGGAGAGGCCCTGGGACTGCGCAATGGCCAGACGCAGGGCGTTGAGCCGGATAAAGCCTTCGGCGTCACGCTGGCTGTACCCGTGGCCCTGTTCAAACGAGGCGAGGTCTTCCCGGTACAGCGACCAGTCCGACCGACGACCCGTGACCATGACGTTGCCCTTGTACAGTTTGAGCCGCACCGTGCCGCTCACCGTGCACTGGGCTTCATCCATCGCCCGCTGGACCATCACGCGTTCCGGGGCAAACCAGTAGCCATAGTATACGAGTTCCGCATACCGCGAAATCAGACTGTCCCGAATGTGCAGGACTTCGCGATCCATGGTCAGGGATTCCATGCCGCGGTGTGCCACATGCAGGATGGTGCCGCCTGGGGTTTCATAGATGCCGCGTGACTTGATGCCCACGTAGCGGTTTTCCACGATGTCCATCCGCCCAATGCCGTGACGCCCCCCAAGCCGATTGAGACGCGCCAGCAGCCGGGCCGGGGACAGGCGTGTGCCGTTCACGGCAACCGGATCGCCACGCTCATACGTGATCTCAATGTGTTGCGGCGTATTCGGTGCGCGCTCCGGCGACACCGTCATCTGAAACAGGGATTCCTGCGGGGCTTTCCAGGGATCTTCGAGGATGCCGCCTTCGTAACTGACGTGAAACAGATTCAGATCCATGCTGTACGGTTTGGCCCGGGTGGCGATGATGGGAATCTTCCGTTCTCTGGCAAACCGAATGAGCTGGCTCCGCGAGTGAAACGACCACTCCCGCCATGGGGCGATGATGGCGATGCGGGGATTGATGGCGGTGTAGGTGAATTCAAACCGAATCTGGTCGTTCCCTTTGCCCGTGGCTCCGTGACTGACCGCCCGGGCGTGTTCCTGTTGCGCGATCTCCATCTGACGGCGGGCAATCAGCGGACGGGCAATGGCGGTCCCCAGTAAATACCCGCCCTCGTACACGGCATTGGCCCGCAGCATGGGAAACACATAGTCTTTGACGAACGTGTCCCGGAGATCCTCCACATAGACTTTCGACGCGCCGATGGCGAGGGCCTTGGTCCGGACAGCCCGGAGATCTTCGCCCTGGCCGAGGTCCGCGCAAAAGGCGATGACCTCGGCGTGGTAGGTTTCGCGGAGCCATTGCAGGATTACCGAGGTATCCAGTCCCCCGGAATAGGCCAGCACGATGGGTTGTCCCCTGGTCAGAGCCAGGGGCATGCCTGCGTGGCGTGTCTTGGCGCTCATCTCTGCTCTCACCCTGGCCCTCTCCCCCCTGGTCGCACGGGGCGCCAGGGGCAGGCAAGGGGAGAAGGAAGTCGACCCCTGGTCGCACGGGGCGCCAGGGGCATGTATGACCCCTGGTCAACCCCCTGGTCAAACCCAGGGGCAGGCCCAGGGGCAGGCAGGGAGCAGGCGTCGGTCAAACCCATGGTCGTCCGAGCCATTCCGTTAAAATTGCTTTGTGCATGTGGAGACGGTTTTCCGCCTGGTCAAGCACCATGGACTGCGGGCCGTTCAGCACCGCCGCGGTAATTTCCTCATCCCGGTGGGCCGGCAGGCAGTGTAACACGATTGCCGATGGCTTGGCGCGTCGGAGGAGCGCCTCATTGACCTGATAGGGCGCCAGGGCCTTCACCCGTTCGGCCCGTTCGCCCTCCTGCCCCATACTCGTCCAGACATCGGTGTAGAGGACGTCGGCCTGGTCGGCGGCGACGGCCGGATCATGGGTCATGTCAAGGGTGGCGCCTGTCCGGGCGGCTTCTTGACGGCTTCGTGTGACAATGTCGGGGTCGGGTTGATAGTCGGGCGGGCATCCAATGGCGACGTGCATCCCGACTTTGGCCCCGGCTTCCATGAGGGAATGCGCGATGTTATTCCCGTCCCCGACGTACGCGAGTTTGAGACCTTCAACGGTGTCTTTGGCTTCCAGAATGGTCAGGAGGTCGGCCAGGGCCTGACAGGGGTGGCACAGGTCCGTCAACCCGTTGATGACGGGAATGGTGGCGTGGCAGGCCCATGATTCCAGCGTGGATTGCTCGAACGTGCGGACCACAAGGCCGTTCAGATACCGTGACAGCACCCGTGCGGTGTCCGCGAGGCTTTCTCCCCGGCTCAACTGGATGGTATCCGAAGGGAGAAACAGAGCCTGTCCACCCAACTGAGCCATGCCGGCCTCAAAGGACACTCGCGTGCGGGTGGAGGGTTTCTCAAACACCAGACCCAGCGTCAGTCCCGCAAGCCATTGCGATGCGCGGCCCGAGGGAGGGGCGGTTTTGATCGCGCGCGCCACCTGAAGGAGGCGCACAATCTGATCCCGGGGAATCGCGGCCACGGTCAGCAGGTCTTTGCCGCCGGTCGCAGGTGCCCCCTGGTCAGAGCCAGGGGCAGGCGTGCGCGGGGGCGTTGAGAGGCCACGGTCGGGAACGGCATGACCCAGCATGGCCATCACGAACGTCCCTTCGCCTGCCCTTGGTGCTCCCCTGGATTCCTGCGTTCGCAGGAATGACGACGGGGGGGGCAGGAATGACGGATGGG
>RKSG01000156.1 GCA_007570995.1 Nitrospirales bacterium | reverse complement strand
GGCAGCCGTATGGCAGCCCGTCACACGCTTGCCTGCGGGTAGTGCTCTCATTTCGCCCGTGGGCATCAGTATCTCCCTCGGTCCGCTGAAATCCGGCGTGAAGATGCCGCGCAGGATCCCGGGAGCGTGTTGCGCTGCCGGTTTATTCAGGGTGAGTGTCCCGCCTGTCGCGTTGGCCCTGACCGCCCTTTTCACCGTGCGGATGATCTCCAGTTTCGGCAGGTCCGTCTTGAGGACACGGAGAGTCACCGTGTGTTTGTCCCGCGTGCCGGCACTGAGCCGGTCGAGGTCGGTACCGAAGTTATCCTGCAATTCTTTGTTGAAAATTCTTGCGTTACCGGAATCCAGGAAAATTTTTGCTGAATGGGTGTTGCCCGGAATCTGCCGCAAACAACGGGTCGCCGCCTGCAACACATAATTATGGCTTGTGGTCTGCTCTTTGATAAGGGCACAGGAAAACAGACTCGGACAGTTCCACCCTTCCACGCCTTTGCCGATGAGCAGAATGACCCTCTTGTGAGAGTCGGGGTTATTCAGACGTTTGAACTCGGCGACTTCCCCCGAACTCGATGCCTGCGTATTGACCAGGATTTGCGAGACGCTTTCCCCCACATGTGTCATGGCCTGCTCAATCAACTGACGGGAGGCGTCCAGGTGCCGTTGCGTCTTGAAATAAAAAGCAATTTTCGCTCTGGCCCCGTCGGGGAGTGAGACCGTGCCGTAGGTTTGGAAAAACCCCCGAACGATGTCGGTGAAGACTTCCTGTTCCTCCTGCTGGCTGAAGTTGTATATCTGAACGCCGTCGTTGAGGTCTTTCAGGATGTTGTCCCTGATGCCGTCTCCAAGTCCGTACCAGACAATGACGTCTTTCAGGTATTGCTTCTTGTAGTAGGGGGTCCCGGTTGTGTTGACCACCGCCACGACCGGCGTTTGATCGTTGATGTAGTTGATGGTCTCCCGCACGCGTTTCAACTTGTCATAAGTGTTTCCGTAGGTGTGATGTGCCTCATCCGAGAAGATGCCGAGATTCGGCAGGCTGGCGATTGTTTGAAGCCGCAGATTGGCTTGCAGTTCCTCACGCTCAAAAGCCTCCTGTTGCAGATGGATTCGCCTGTTGACCCGCAGACTGATTTTTTCGGTGTTGGTCACAATCAGGTTGTAACTGCTGCCTCGCTGTGCCTGGATGTTTTTCCCGCTACCCGGGAACTCAATTTTCAGGTTAGCCATAACGTCGCGGTTGAGGTCAGGCGGTAAAATTTTTTCGTACGGGATCCCGCTGAGTTCGCGCAGGCTTTCTATGATGGTCGTGCCGGGAGCAAAGACGAAGGCATTTTTCATAAACCGTACGGGCTGGTCTTCAGGATAACGCAGAGACATCGCAAATTCCGTGGCGATGATCGCGCCAATGAGGACGGTTTTGCCCGCGCCCATTGCCAGGGCAAGGATGTAGCTCGGGTAAGCCAGGATCATGGCCTCGTGCAACGCTTGAATGTTGAGCCGGCTTACCCAGTCCGAATCGTTTCTGATTTTTTCAATAATCTGATCGGTTTCCGCAATCTCCAGAGCGTCCCGTGAAACCGGAGCACCAAGCGCATCAAACAACGCGGCTTTGTCGTCCCCGTAATAATGTGTGTACAGGTCTATCATATGGGGCGTTCCCAGTTTCAGGCGGACATACCAGTACACCTCAAGGGCAAGGAACTGGGGGGCGCGCAGAAACCTGAGGGACGTCGTGTCTGCCTGATGTTCCGTCTGGTAGGCAAGAATTTCGCCTATGAGCGAGTAATCGTCGCAGGTGTAACCATTGCGACGCCACTCAATCGCGGACTGCTTGAGGTTATCAAAGAGGCGGGGCATGGCGAATCCGCACTATGCCATAGAACGGGACGTTTTCCCAAGACGCCGGCAGCGTCTTCCCGTATCGTCGACACCGACCCTACCGGCGTGACGGGGTGAAGACCAGTGCTTTCTGGATCAGAAAATTCACCGGATAGAGCAGAATATCCACCGGGATTTTGGACATCTCCGGCGCGATGGCCAGGCTCGTCCATGCCACGTTCACCAGTTGGGCGGCGACGACCGCCATGATACCCACGTGCAGCAGATACAGCACAAACTGACGCGCCGTGCGGTGGTGCGAACGAAACGCAAACAGCTTGACCAGGGCAAAGTTGACGAACAGCGACGAAAGCCGCCCCAGGCTCACACTCAACAGAATATGGTGTGAAAACGAGAACGCCGCGAGATACACGCTGAAATCAACGATGGCGGCAAGCACCCCCGACACGACGTGACGGAGCAGCACCCAGTAGATGCGCATCGAGTCGAGGACGGGACGAAAGTGTGAACGGACATTGCCCTTGTAATACACGGTGCGAATCGGAATTTCCTCAAAACGAGCGCCGGCCTGTTGCAACGCGCGCAACATTTCCGTTTCCAGTTCATAACGATCAAACGGAATGGCCACGATGGCGGGCAGGAACACCATCGGGATGCCACGCAGCCCCGTCTGAGTATCCGAGAGCGTGAGGCCGCAGCCCAGACGCATGACCAGCCGCGTCACCCGGTTGCCAAACGCACTGCGCCAGGGCACATCAGCGTTGAACCGGCGCACGCCGACGATCAATGCCCCGTCGCCATGCTCCAGGCGGCGCGCGACGGTCAGCGCGTCCTCCGGCACATGCTGACCGTCAGCATCCACCGTCACCACGCCGGTGGCGTCGGGATGGTGTGCCAGCACGTGGCGAAACGCGGTTTTCAGAGCCGCACCCTTGCCACGATTCACGTCATGCCTGAGCACGGTGAGGTTCGCTTCCGCCGGCAGTCGGTCAATCAACGCCTGGCCGTCCTGTGCGCTGCCGTCGTCAACAAGCACCACCGGGACGTGCCGGCACAACGCCGCGACGACCGAGCACAGCTTGTCGTCGGGATTGTAGGCGGGAATGACGACGATGATGCGCGGGCGGGTCATGATGTCCGGGGAACCATGCCCACTTCCCACAACGACACCGTGGGGCTTTGCACGAACACATGGCGGAAATACGCAGGGTCCATGGTATGGCGGATAAACAGACGGTTGACGATGGATTCGGCTACATCCCTGGTCATCAGGACGCCGAAACGGGCCGAGGAAATCCATTCGAAGTGCAGGCCCTGTGGATGGCCGTATCGCTTCTCCTCCAGTGCGTGGCCGGTGTAGGTGATGAACGCGCCGAGCGGTTGCCGGATCGTGCGCCCGTCAACCATGAGTTTGATCTTCTTCCCCTCGTTCACATTGAACGACAGGTTGTCGTGCAGCGTAACCAGGTCACCGTTCCGCTCCACCCCGTGAAACGCGTGATAGGCCGGCGTCTGTCCCTCTGCCCGTGCGGCGTCCCATGTTCCATACCAGAACCAGCGGTCTTGCAGCATCCCGTTGTTGAACAGCAGGAAGACCGGGTCCGTATTGTCGGGAAACAGGAAGTCGCGGCAGGCTTCCACGGTCGTGAGGTCCGCGCCGGTTTCGTGTGGCCCGGCGAGGTGGAGCAGGCTTTGCCCTGCGGCCTCTGCGGGCTGGCCGAACCACGTTCTCATCCAGCGCAGGCCGGCATTGGTAGAGCCGGCCAGTTGCATGATACGCCTGAGACCGGTCAGACCCCGTTTGGTATAGAAGCGGATGAAGTTCCGTGCGAAGGCCGGATCACGGCTGGCCAGCGGCATATTGGCATAGACCCGTCGCTCGCCACTCATAAACTGACCGTCCATGATCACGCGTCGTCCGGTGTAATACATGAGCGGATATCCCAGCGACCATGACGTCCACAGGAGCGCGTCGGGCGGCGTATGCTCGCGGATGACAGGGACGGATGGCATCATGTGCGCCGATGCCGGCTTGGGTGGCATCGCCGGCAGTTCATGGGCCATCACCGGAGCAATGACCAGCGCGGTACCCGCCGCGACAATCACGCCAATGCGCCGTTGCGGCTCGAAGCGCTGACTCGCGCGCGCGATGATAAAACTGATGCCAATGCCGGTCAGAGGCCCGAAGAAGATCAGAATGCGCTGCCCGAAGAAGAACGCGCTGAGGGCGACGATCAACGGTACGGTCAAGGCCACGAGAACCGCTTTGGGTTGGGCACAGGCCAGCCACACGAGGCCGATGCCGCCGAGCATCAGACTCAGCGACAATCCGGTCGTATCGTTGGCCAGCATCGGCCAGCTGAATGTCCCGAGCTCGGCGACGTCGTCGGCTGCGTTGGGAAAACCGGCCATTCCCCCGCCCTTGACACCTGAGCCCATGACGTCGCCGATGGTGTGCCACAGGGCGAACAGACGGTCTCCCGCCGTTGCCAGCAGCACCAGCAGGATCACGGCCAACCCGGCAGCGACGGCGAGCGCTTCCCGACGCGACGGACGATAATACAACGCGGCGCTGAGCAACAATGGCGTGAGACAAATCAGCGCCACGGCTTCCAGTGCCTGATCCCAACACCAGGCGAACAGTGCGGCATTGAGGGTGGCCCCGATCAGCCAGGCGTAACGCTGGCGACCACGCTGCAACCCGAACCCTAACGCCGTCGCCTGTGCGCCGATGGTGAACGCCACGATCAGGCAATCAGTATCATAGGCACCGAGGCTTGTGCGGTTGATGAACATCTGGTTGTTGAGGGCACCGAGCGGCGCGGCCAGCGAGGCAAAAGGCGGGATCCGCAACAGCCGGCACAGCATCAGCAACGGAAGACACAGGAGCAGGGCGAGCACAGACGGCAGCAGCACGGCGACCCGATCCAGGGAAAGCGTGCTCACCGCACTCACCACCACGGTGAGGAACGAGAGCAACGGGACCGGCATGGGACGCGGTGGGTGCTCCGGCGTGGTGCGCAGCTCATCCGTGGCTTCGTATCGGCCGTCACGATAATCCCGCGCCAGCCGCAGGTAGTAATAGCCGTCGACATTCAGCAGCACCGGCTCGTCTTCGAAGAAATACAGATCCCGATGCTCCTGCCACACACTGTACTCGTGAAGACGCAGCACGAGACTGACACCCAACACCAGCAACAGCATGAACCACCACCCGTAACGCCAGGCGTGATGTGCGTGGCGTCCGGCGTCGGTGCCGGCCGGAGCCGGTTTGCGGGCAGACAGGCTTTGTGTCATGCGGTCGCTCATTACGGACACACGGAACACGTCCCGGGGTGCCGGTGTGTACGCCACGCCAGGGCGGACGGCTCGGGATCATCAACGAGGCAGGACATGGTGGGCCTGCACTCTGCCACAAAACGGGACGGTTTGCCCATGCCGGCTCACATGACGTGTGTTCCTGACAGCGTCGTCGTCGGTCGGGATGGACAAGGACAGAGACCTCACGAAAGGTCGGGAGAAGGCTCGAAGGCGCGGTTGATCATGTCCTGGTTGACCATGTTCACGATATCAGAGGCGATAGCTTCGGGAGGGCGATGATCGGTCGCGATGTGGTAATCGGCCGCGGCCTGGTATGTCGGCGTGCGCTCGGCCAGGACTTCCTGAATTTCCTCGACAAACGTTGCGCCGGCGGTGAGCGAGGGGCGCTGGGTGTCCCCGGCTATGCGCTGCGCAATGGTGGCAACCGTGGCCGTCAGCCAGAACACCAGACCGTTGGACCTGAGGGCCGCGACGTTGGCCGGTCGCAGAATCACGCCACCGCCGGTGTCAATCACCAGGCGGTCCTGTTGCGTGAGTGTGTTGCAGACTGCCGATTCCAGATCGCGGAAATGATCCCAGCCATCGCGGGCAACAATGTCCGGGATTGAACGCCCGGCCTGTTCGATGATACGTGCATCTGTGGACAGCACCGGCCACCCCAGTTGCGCGGCCAGCAGTCGCGCGATGGTGCTTTTCCCTGTTCCCCGATATCCGATGAGCACAAGATTCATGACAACAGGGCCTCCACGACCCGACGCATGACGTCAAGCGGTGCCGGATGCCCCGTCCACAGTTCAAACTGCGCGGCGGCCTGATGCAGGAACATCTCCAGGCCGCGAATGGTTCGGCACCCGGCCTGACGCGCGTCCTTCAGCAGGTGCGTGTCCATCGGGTTATACACGATATCCATAACCGTCAGGTGCGGACGCAACAGCTCTCCGGGGATGCAGGTGTGGTCGGGATGGGGATCCATCCCGACGGGTGTGCAGTGGATCACGAGGTGCGCGCGGGCCAGTGCTGACTGCATGGTGTCCGCGTGAAGCGGATGGTCGTCAACGGCACAGGCGGCGTTTGCACGAAGATCGTCGGCCAGGCGTTGCCGTTCGGCGTCGTCTATCGCCAGGAGTGTGAGTGCGGCGATGGGGGTCTGCAGGGCAAGCCCGAACGCCACCGCACGCGCGGCGCCTCCGGATCCAAGCATGACAACCTGTTGCCCGTTCAGTGCTACGTCTGCCCGTTCCAGTGCCCGCAGCGCGCCGGAGACGTCCGTATTGTGACCGGACAGGGTATGATCCGATTTCACGATGGTATTGATGGCGCCAATGTGTTGCGCGGCAGGGTCTATCGTATCCACGTGCGCCATGGCCGACACTTTGTGTGGAATCGTGATGCTGCACCCTCTGAGATTGCCCAACGCGCGTATCCCGGGAATGGCATGGGCCACGTCTTCGACGGGAAAGGCCAGGTATACATAATTCAGTCCCAGGTGTTGGAACGCGGCATTATGGATGGCCGGAGACAGCGAATGGCGCACCGGATGGCCAAGGACGCCACACACTTGTGTCTCGGTGTTGATTTCCATGAACGTGTCCCTGTCCGACGATCGCGTCAGGCCCCTGTGCCTCACTGGCCCCGAAGCCCGCGCGTCCCTGCGTATATCACAGAACGGTGGAATGCGTGAAGGGTGTGGGGAGATGGGATGGGAGCACAGCCCGTCAGGATAATCCGGGAATGTCAAAGTTCACGCGGAGATTGAGTGATCCGACATGAACCGTGGTGTCCCATCTGCCGTTGACCCGCGGGTCGTCATTGTTGTCGATGCCGCGTGACTGATAGAAAATGCCCTTCCAGCCCACGTCGAGACCGATTGCGCTGATGCCCGAAGTGCCAGGCTCCGCTGTGCCGCACGGGATCATGCCCAGAAACATGCCGCCGCGCCGACACAGCAATCCGATGCCCACGGAATACGAATGTGAATTGGATCCCGGCACGTCCGGCTTGAACGTCCGCTCCGGCACCGGGCTGTCGGCAAACACGTACCCGCCTCGAACGGCCACGTCCCAGTGCGGCAACGCCGCCGGCCCCACCCATGTGTATTCGGTGCCGGCCATGGCGACGTAGGCATTCTGCCAGTTTCGTGGTCGTGGAAACACCGCACCGTTCTCCAGCGTGACGTCGAGGTTATCGAACGACGTCCAGTCGGCATAATCCACATCCACTTCCACCTTCCATGCGCGCTGGGGCGTTCGCACGGGCCACACGGCCAGGCCGGCGGTGATCACCTGCGGCAACGTCAAATCGGCCCTCGCGTCCAACGCAATGCCGCGATCCCGGTTCTGAAACTGTCCGGTCAGGTTCAACGTCGCCTGGCTTCGAAAGACCACGGCGACATTGACCAGCGGTTGCGCCTGTGCGTTACGAAGTGGAGTCCACAGCAGACCTGCATGATACCCCAGAGCCGTATCCTTGCCATGCAGTTCAATGAGGTCGTCGCGGGCCAGAGCCAGCCCGGTGCCGACCAGGTCCGCACCGGTTTGCTGTATTTCCACGTGCCCTTCGCCGAAGAGTCCGGAGAATGTATAGATATCCAACCCGACGCCCAGGGCGAGTGCCGGGTGCACCCTGAACGCCAGCGTCGGCGTCACGTCCAGAATCGGGGCCGCCGAACGTGTGAGAACCGGGGCGATGCTCGAATGGCGCGGGTAGGCGGTGAGGTTGCCAAACGGTGCATAGACGCCCAGCCCCAACGCCACGTCGCGCAGCAACGGGAAACCCGTCTCGCCGAACCGGGCCGTCACAAAGACACTGCTCGGCGGCGGATTGGCAAACGTTCCGCCAAAATCGCCTTCGACGGTCTCTCCGGACGAAGGCGTGAAATGAATGTCTCCATTCACGAGGAGTGTGCCGGCGGTCATTTGCAGACCAGGCAGGTTCGTCATGGCAGCCGGGTTGAAATGCACCGCCGACGGATCGTTGGCCTGAGCGGCAAACGCCCCGCCCTGCGCGGAAGCCGACGCGCTCTGGTCAAGAATTCTGAACCCTTCGCCAAACGACGGGAGCGCGAACCCGAGCACGACGCCACAGGCCAGCGATGTCCAGAGGAGACTGAGGAACAGCACACGGCGGAGATGTGAATGCTTCGGCAGCATGATAATCCGCAATGACGCAATTCGGCCGGTCAGGGCAAGCACTGTACACCGCTGGGAAGGGGAAGACAAGAACCGTCATGCCGGCAGAAGCTGAGGCGAACAGAGTCGGGATACCCAACAACGATCTCCCTGGACGGTCTGTTGTTGGAGACCGCGCGGTTCAGTACAATGACGGCGAGCGTAGGCCTTGCGGCACCGCCTGTCATCCCGGATGGCCCTGATGAGCGTCACCCCCCCGACCGCAACCATCGAATCAAAACTGGCGCATCTTCCCAGTCAGCCCGGGGTCTATCTCATGAAAGACAGGAACGGTGACATCCTCTACATCGGGAAAGCCCGTGTGCTGGCGGACCGGGTGCGGTCGTATTTTCAGAAAGGACGCGACACCAGCCCCAAAACACGTGCCATGATCGCCTTGGTGCACGACATCGAAACGATGATCGCCAGGTCGGAACTGGAAGCTCTCCTGCTGGAAAGCAATCTCGTCAAACGCCACCGCCCCCGGTTCAATGTGGTGCTGCGCGATGATAAACACTATCCCTATCTCCGTCTGCCGGTGAAGGACGATTTTCCCCGTCTCTCGATCGTGCGTCGCGTGCACCACGACGGGGCGTTGTATTTTGGCCCGTATGTCCCGTCCGGCGCGCTGCGGGACACACTCAAAGTCATCAAAAAAGTGTTTCCCCTGGCCACGTGCACGATCGAGATTGACGGCACCGCCGACCGTGCCTGTCTGGAATTTGAAATCAAACGCTGTCTGGCGCCCTGCACCGGCAACCAGTCGCGGGAAGACTATCATCGCATCGTCAATCAGGTGCGCTGTTTTCTGGAGGGGCGGGATCGGGAATTGCTTGAGGGGTTGCGCGGGGAGATGCAGGCAGCCGCCGACCGTGAAGCCTTCGAGGAGGCGGCCCGCCTGCGCGACCGCCTGGCCAACGTCTCCAGGACCCTGGAAAAACAGCGCGTGGCGCAAATCGGCCCGGTGGATCAGGACGTCCTCGGGCTGGCCAGACGTGGCCAGGCGGCGGATGTGCAACTGTTGTTTGTGCGCGGCGGACTGTTGATCGGGCGCAAGGATTTTTTCTGGGCGGACACCCAAGACGCATCCGATGAAGAGGTGATCCGGTCAACCATCGAGCAGTTTTACCACGGCGACACCATGCCGCCGAAGGAACTGCTGGTGCCTGAAGCCCTGTCCGATCAGGCCCTGCTGCAACGCTGGCTCATGCACAAGCGCGGTCGGCGGGTGCGCATCCTGGTTCCCGAACGCGGGACCAAATTCGGCCTGCTGCAACTGGCCCGGGAAAACGCCGAGGCGTCTCTTGCGGATCATGTGCGCACGCGCGCGGTGGAATACCGGGAAGCCCGTGACGTGCAGGGGCTCTTCGGGTTACCGAAGGCACCGGAGCGGGTGGAAGGGTTTGACATTTCCAATACCATGGGCACGCATTCCGTGGCCTCGATGGTGGTGTGGGAAGATGGGGTCATGAAGAAAGCCGATTACCGGCGGTTTCGCGTTCGGACTGTCGAAGGGGCGAATGACTTTGCGAGCATGCACGAAGTCGTCACGCGCCGGTATGGTGGCACCCTGGCCTCCTCGCGCAAGAAGGCGTTGCCTCTGCCGGATCTCATTCTGATAGACGGTGGGCCTGGACAACTGGGGGCGGCGGTGGATGCCCTGCGCGAACTGGGGCTTGGCCACCTCGCCGTGATCGGCCTTGCCAAAGCCAAAGGCGACAAGGCCGAACGGGTGTATATCCCCGGCCGTCGCACGCCGCACATTCTGTCCCCCACGTCACACGCTACCCGTCTCCTGCAACGCATTCGCGACGAAGCGCACCGCTTCGCCATCACCTACCATCGCAAACTCCGTGGCCAGGCGTTCATTGTGCCTGCGCCAGCAGCCCGCCGGGCCAGAACACCACGCCCGGCGATCGGGACCGGTGACAAAACGGGAAATTATGTATAATAAAACGCTGAAACTATACATATGCGATCCGATAGACATAAACAGTATACATATCACGTATGACCGGACGACATGTCCCATGCCCACACACATGTATAATAAAACGCTGAAACTATACATATGCGATCCGATAGACATAAACAGTATACATATCCGTGCTGATATGTATAAAAAAACATGAGAAATATACATGACAGTGGAATCTCAAGAATCGTTGGCGGCCTTTCGCAGGAATGGCGGGCGGAGGCGTGGGTCAGAGTCCACGATCTGTCACAGGCACGCACGAACCGCCGTTGGGTCTTGCCGTCTGGAATCCTCTTGTGGGTGGGCTGTCCTGGAATCCGGAGCCTGTGTCACCGATTCCTGTTCCCCTTCCCATGGAGAGCGAGTGACCAGTGAGGACGAAACAGGCCGGTAGACTCCCTGCACGGTCATACGATTCCCAGCAGCCATGGAACAACCTGCCGACGCTGCCGCCCGTGGCAAAGATTGAATCCGGCGCGGTCCTCAAAGCCTGTATTGTGGCCAGGGCCGAACTGGCCCGTGTCAATGCCCTGGCGGAGACGCTGCCGAACCAGGACATCCTGATTCAAACCATCCCGCTGCAGGAAGCGCGCAGCAGTTCCGAAATTGAAAACATCGTGACGACCAGCGATGCGCTGTATCAGGCTCTGGTGTCCAACGGCCCGGGAACCGATGCCAGCACCAAAGAAGTCCTGCGCTACCGCGAAGCGCTCTGGGAAGGCGTGAACAGTCTGGAAAGGCGGTCGAGGTTGAACGTCAGGCTGTTCGAGCAGATTTGCTCGCGCATCCGTGACACGCACGTGCGGGTGCGTCGTGACGACATGGTCTGCATTGTCAACAGGGCCACTCGCCGTATCACCTACACCCCGCCTGTTGGAACACATCTGCGTCGCCTGCTCTCGAACCTGGAGCGCTTCATGGCTGCCGACGACGATGGACTGGACCCGCTGGTCAAAATGGCCGTCATGCACTACCAGTTTGAAGCGATTCATCCATTCTCCGACGGCAATGGCAGAACCGGGCGCGTGCTGAACATGCTCTACCTGATGTATCGGCGGTTGCTCAGCGCGCCGGTGCTGTATCTGAGCCGGTTCATCATTGAGCACCGTGGTGACTACTACCGGTACCTGCGGGGCGTGACCGAACAGGAACAGTGGGAGCCGTGGATTCTCTACATCCTGCGTGCCGTGGAGCACACGTCGCGGGATACCGTCGCACGGATTGAAGCGATGCGCACGTTGCTTGATGACCTGTCCCGTGCGGCGCGGGCGGGCAGGGCCAAAGCCGTCGAGCGGGAGGGGTTTCTTGGTCTGCTGTTCAAGTGGCCGTATTGCAAAATCGGCATTGTGGAGAGGGAGCTGGCCTGTTCCAGAATCACCGCGACCCGGTACCTGAACGAAATGGTCGATCTCGGACTGCTCGAACGTATCAAGCGTGGTCGCGAGGCGTACTACATCAACACCGGCTTAATGAATCTGCTGAAGGAGTGAGGAACCCGTGAGGCTGGAAGGGGCAACGCGAGGCGGTGCTCCGGTCAACCATCGAGCCGTGTGACCTGCGGAGACCACGTGACCCGGTTCCCGGTACCTGTCGGGACTCACAAACAGGGAGGTGTGCCATGCCAGACAGGAAGACACTGGTGTTCAGCTTTGACGGCACGGGCAATCAGCCTGGCGACGCAAAAGCCTTCAAGAAAGATGAGAGCATCAGTAACGTGCTGAAGTTACACGTGTTGATGGGAGGCGGGATTGACGAGGACGGGATCGACATCCGAACCCCGGAGGGCAACCCGCAACAAACGCATTACTACAGTGGCATCGGAACGGGCGAGAAAGGAAGATCCATCCCGCTGTTAGGTTCATTGATCTCGTTGGTCGACGAGACCATTGCTCCGGAGTTCGGTGATGCAGAGAGAATCCTGGAGGAGGCGGAACAGGACTTCAAGGACGCCGGGTACGCGAAGGGGGATACACTGGTCGTGTTCGGTTTCAGTCGTGGAGCCGCTCTGGCCAGACGGTTCGCCAGCAGCATCCTGGCTAGTCACACACAGTGCGAGGTGTCCTTTCTGGGTGTGTTCGATACCGTGGCAGCCATGAGCGGGGTCCACAGCGAAGGTGACCCCATCAGGAGCGACGTGGTCTTCGAGCACGGCACGCTGAACGAACGAATCAACAGGGCCGTGCATATCGTGTCCCTTGACGAAGACAGGGTGTCGTTCACTCCAACCTTGATCAACAAGGATGCCGACCATGCCGATCGCATTCTGGAAGTGTGGTTCCCTGGAGTCCACAGCGACATTGGCGGAAGTTACTGGTTCGACGGCCTGTCTGACGTGACGCTTCAATTCATGATTGATGAGTGCAAAAAAGCGCTCAAGCAGCGCATTGTGATCCACCAGGACAATGCGTCCATCCGCACGTTGTTTCAGAAACAGGGAAGCGCATTGTCCGCATTAGACGTGGACGATATTGCCATCCACCCCTTGCCGCATGGGATGATGCACGAGCACTCCGGGGTGTGGGATATGGTGCCCCGGAAACCGAGGCACGTGTATGTGAGCGACAACGACCAACCCAGCGAGCAGGAAGATGACATCCCGATTTTGCACCACACTGTCATGAGAAGATTCGCAGCGGTGCCCAGTTACCGGCCACCGGCACTGCGCGGGCTGCGGTTCAGGTTCTTGCTTGAGAATGGTCGTCAGAGCAAGGCGATTCAGGGGATCAGCGGCTTGCGAACGTTGAAGTTGCCAACGTGACCTTGAACACGCAATCCCCTGTGGGATACCGTGCCGTTTTGCCGTTGCCTGAATCGCCCGGAGAACAGGGTCCACGTGCCAAAGGTGCGTGGCCTCTTCCAGTGCCCCGTGCCGGAAACAGGCGTCGTGACACCAGCATGATCAGCGATGGCGTGAGACTTCATACAAACCACTGAGCCGCAGGGATTCTGTCGGCACCAGCCGGATTCCTAAGGCGAACGACCTCTCACTGTTCCATGCCCAAATCCCCCAAACCAAAACCACAAGTACGGGATTACCGCCACGACGACAAAACGGCGTTGTTGCGCCCGGAAAGCGGCTCGCAGGATGTCTTTCCATCCGCCAGCCGAAAGCCGTCCAAAACCTATCGCTACGACTCATCACTGGCGCCGGAACTGGCCTGGGACGAGGCCGGGGTGCGTGGCGAGGGGGAGCGACTGATCGACGAGATTATCAACAGCGACGATCTTGCAAAGGCACGCAAGGCGGCGGAAAAACTGAAACGCCTGTCGCAACCGTTTCTCCAGTGGACAGGCAAGGCCGAACGCGAGCGTATTCATGTGCCGACCCTGCCCCTGTTTGTGCACGAGCGACTTTCCACGGCGGCCGTGCTGGAGACCTTGAAACGACACCGGCGTGACCGGAAAGGCACGCTGGATTTGTTTGGTGAGAGTGACAAAAGCATCGGCGAAAAAATCCGCGGTGCCTACGAACATCTGAACGGCTGGCAGAACCGACTCATCCTGGGCGATTCCCTGCAAGTGATGAACTCACTGCTGGAATATGAAAACATGGGCAGGCAGGTGCAGATGGTGTATATGGACCCGCCCTACGGGATCAAATTCGGCGGCAATTTTCAGCCGTTTGTGCGCAAGCGCGATGTCAAGGACGGCGATGATGATTCGTTCACCCGTGAACCGGAGATGGTGCAGGCGTACAGGGACACCTGGGAACTGGGCGTACATTCATGGCTGACATACATGCGCGACCGTCTGCTGTTGGCGCGGGAGTTACTGACCGATTCCGGCTCCTGCTTCGTGCAGATTTCGGATGAGAATGTGCATATGGTGCGTAGCGTGATGGATGAGGTTTTTGGGGCAGGAAACTTTGTCTCGCAAATTACCTATAAAGTCACAAGTGGTTTTGAGAGAAAACTCGGCCCACGTCGTATTGAGGATTACATTCTCTGGTATGCCAAACAAAGAGAGCGGTGTAAATTTCATCGCGTCTACAAAGAGAAAAGTCTGGCAAGCATAGATTTTGCCCTCTACAAATACGTTGAGGAAGGCAGTGTCGTGAGGAATGTGACAAAAGCGGAGCGGGAAGATCCTAACAACATTCCTCCCAGTGCCAGAATATTTCGCACATTGCCATTGCATACAATGGGGACGGAGACAAGAGAATCCCGTGAATTTGCGGGAGCAGTTTATACGCCTCCTCCCAACACGCAATGGAGGCATACCATGAAATTATTTGAAGGCATGGTGAAAGAAAATCGCATCATGAAGGAGGGAAATAAAATCTGCTCCAAGTATTATATTGATGATTTTCCTTTTGAGGAAAGAAATACGGTCTGGCTGGATACGGGGCCGGAGTTGTCCAAGGCATATGTTGTTCAGACATCTGAAAAGGTCATTGCGCGTTGTTTGCTAATGACCACCGACCCGGGCGACCTTGTCTTTGACCCGACCTGCGGCAGCGGCACCACCGCATGCGTAGCAGTGCAAGTGGGCCGACGCTGGATCACAACCGAGGTGTCGCTCGTACCTCTTGCAATTGCCCGTCAGCGTTTACTCACCGCCACCTATCCTTATTACCAGTTGAAAGACCAGCAACGCGGCCCCAGCGGCGGGTTTGTCTATGTCCGCAAGCACAATAAAAAGGGTGAGGAAGTCGGCGGCATCGTGCCGCACATCACGCTGAAATCCATCGCCAACAACGAACCGCCTGCCGAAGAAGTTCTGGTAGACAAGCCCGAAACCGAAAGCAACACCACCCGTATCAGCGGCCCTTTTTGCGTGGAAGCCGTGCTCCCGACACCGTTGTCTCCGGAAATGGAGGAGCCATCCTCAGCAGAAGTTCCCGACGACGAAGAAGACCATATCCCCCGTATGATTAAGGTCTTGCAGTTATCCCCCGTTTTACATCTGCCGGACAACGAGACACTCAACTTGAAAAACATCCGCCCGCCGGCCAAATCCCTGGACCTCCATGCCGAAGGAGAAAATGCTGCCAACGGCGAGGCCATCGCCATTGTCTTTGGCCCCGCCAACGGCGCGATCAGCGAGCGCGCCGTGATTGATGCGGGCAAGGAAGCGTGCCGCAAAAACTACGCGTGCCTGCTGGTCGTCGCGTTCGTCATAGAACCTGCTGCCCGACAAACTGTTGAGAAAAGCGAAACGACGTTCGGCCTGCCTGCGATCTATGTCCAGGCCTGCACCGACCTGACCATGTCCGACCTGCTCAAAAACATGCGCTCCAGCCAGATTTTTTCTGTGGTCGGTCTGCCCGATGTTGAGTTGCAGAAAGCGAACGAAAAAGCCGAGGACGGCGGCACTCTGTGGCAGGTCACACTGAGTGGCCTGGATATCTTCGACCCGGCCACCATGAAAACCCAATCCCGGAAAGGCGACGATGTGCCCTGCTGGATGTTGGATCCCAACTACGACGGTCAATGCTTCCGCGCCGGGCAGGTCTTCTTCCCCCGCACGGAGGCATGGGAAGCCATACGCAAGGCGGTGAGCATGGATTTTGACGACACCGTCTGGGAACATCTGTGTGGCACGGTCAGTGCTCCCTTTCGCGCCGGCGAGCAGGTTGCCGTGAGGGTCATAGACGACCGGGGCAATGAATTGATGGTGGTGAAACGGATCCCGTGACCGGTCTGATCCAATCATGAACATTCATCACGTCATCTTTGATGCAGAATGGACTTCGGAGAACCGCAATGAAAATTGAGCGCATCCATCTGAAAAATTTTCGCGCCTTCTATGATGTTGCATTGCATCATATTCCGCCTCTTGCGGTTTTTGTGGGTGAAAACGGCAGCGGCAAATCAACGCTGTTTCAGGTTTTCGGTTTTTTGAAATATGCGTTGCAGAACAATGTCAGCACTGCCCTGCAAACGATGGGCGGATACAAAGAGGTGGCCACGCGCGGCCATGTGGACGAACCGATTGTCGTTGACATTCGATTCAGAATGTTGATTGCAGGATCAGATCGTCTGGTCAACTATCATTTGGAAATTGCCGAGGAGAGCGGTTCATCTTTCATCAAGCGCGAGATATTGCGATACAAACGCGCCCGCTACGGATCTCCTTATCATTTTCTGGATTTCTCAAAGGGGGAGGGGTATGCCATTAGCAATGAAGAGGATTTCAGTCGACCCGACGAAGATCTGACAAAAGATTATCAATCGCTGGGTTCACGCGACATACTCGCGATTAAGGGGTTGGGACAATTTCGACGTTTTAAGGCGGCGAGTGCGTTCCGCAATTTAATTGAGAACTGGCATGTTTCCGATTTTCATATTACGGCTGCCCGCCAACGGGTGGAAGTCGGTGTTGCCGAACACTTGTCGGAAAGTGGCGATAACCTGCCGCTTGTGGCGCGGCATCTCTATGAGCACGATCGGAAGACCTTTAACGACATTCTGGAAAAATTCCGGACAAGAATTCCAGGAATGTCCGAAGTCACGACGAAGCTGACCGAGGACGGACATGTGCTGTTGCGCTTCAAGGACAATTCATTCAAGGACCCGTTCATTGCCCGTTATGTGTCGGACGGCACCATTAAGATGTTCGCATATCTGTTGCTGTTGCACGACCCTAAGCCGCATCCGTTTTTGTGTATTGCGGAGCCGGAGAATCAGCTGTACCCCGCATTACTCAGTGTGCTCGTCGAAGAACTACGTGACTATGCCCTGCGCGGAGGACAGGTTTTTGTTTCCACGCATTCGCCCGATGTGTTGAATCACGTGGAAATTGAGGAAGCATTTTTACTGAAAAAAGAAGACGGCAAAACGAACATTCACCCCTTTTCTGCAAACGAGCAGGTCAAGGCATTCATTGATGGTGGCGATAAACTGGGCTGGTTGTGGAATCATGGATTTCTGGAACTCCAGTAGCGGGATTGAAGGATGAATACGTCGTCAGTTCATAGAAATACGTCCCGGTCATGAGAAATTTTGTCGCAACCCGGATTGAGTCCAGCAGGACGCTGAACGACCATGCCTGCCTCTGAAGTCGAAAACCCGATTATCAACGGGCCGTACGAGGAACCAACCTCGCACTGGAAAATCCACGAAC
>RKSG01000085.1 GCA_007570995.1 Nitrospirales bacterium | reverse complement strand
CGGCAGTGTCACATGTGTGTAAGAGACAGCCACAGGGAAGGCCGTCTCTCGACGACAATCTGGTGATTCATGGTGACAACCTGCAAGTGCTGAAAGCATTGCTGCCACGCTACGCAAACAAGATCCACTGCATCTACATTGACCCTCCCTACAACACCGGCAAAGGGGATTGGATATACGACGACAATGTGAACAGCCCTCTGATGCAGGAGTGGCTGAAAGACAAGAGCCCTGTGGATGGCGAGGATTTGGAGCGGCATGACAAATGGTTGTGCATGATGTGGCCGAGATTGCACCTCCTTAAGGAGTTGCTGGCCGATGACGGCGCGATATTCATTTCCTTGAACGACACGGAAATTCACCATCTTCGAGCGATGGTGAGTGAGATATTTGGAGAGGAGAATTTCGTTGCCAATATCGCGTGGTGGTCGAAATACACTCTTTCCAATGACGCCTCAACTGTTTCGTATCAGCATGAGAACATACTGTTTTATGCGAAGAATCACCAGTCGTTCCGGATTGGGCTCCTTCCGAGAACAGAAGAAATGGACGCTGCATATAATAATCTTGACAACGACCCGAGAGGCCCATGGAAAGCCACGCCACTTCACGCCAAGAGCGGAAGAGATGGCGATAGATATTCGATGACATTCTCGAATGGGGTGACATGGAATTGCCCTGCTGGAAGATTCCCGCGATACAGTCAATCCAAGCTTCTTGAGCTGTACAACGGCAATCAGCTCTGGTTCGGCAAGAGTGGAACATCTCAACCGAACAAGAAGACCTATTTGTCCGATGTGAAAAGTGGAAAGACTGTCGGATCAATGTGGACATACAAGGAAGTTGGGAGCACGCATGAAGCAAACGAAGAGCTTTCGCAAATTCTGGGTAAGGGGGCATTCGATAATCCCAAAGGCACCAAGCTCATCAAGCGAGTGATCCAAGTTGCCAATGTTCCTAAGGATGGAATAGTCCTCGATTCTTTCGCCGGCAGCGGCACGACAGGACACGCCGTTCTTGCTCTCAACAGGGAAGACGGAGGTCGCCGAAAATTCATCCTTGCCCAATGTGAGGAGTTTGACAGGAAGACTCGGCGAATGGTCAATATCGCCAACAATATCACTGCAGAGCGCCTCCGCCGCGTCATGAATGGCGTCAAAAACGCAAGAGACACCACACTCAAAAAGGGCCTCGGCGGCTCCTTCACCTACTGCACATTGGGCCGCGAAATCAGCATCGAAGCCATGCTCCGCGGAAAGAACCTCCCCGACTACGAAACCCTCGCCCGTTTCATCGCCTACATCGCCACCGGCCGTGCCCCGGACACGATCCTCCAGCAGCGCGGCCCCGACGGCCTCTTCTGGGAGACCCCCACCCGCCTCTACTACCTCATCTACGAGCCCAGCCTAAAATTCCTCCAAAGCCCCGATTCCGCCCTCAATTCCACCCGTTGCGCCCGCATCGCCAAAATGGCACAATCCCGTAGCAAGCCCGCCACCGTCTTCGCTACCCACAAATTCATCTCCCAGAAAGACCTCACCAGCCAATCCATAACCTTTGCCCAACTCCCCTACATCTTAGAAGGTCTCCGTCTGCCGCATGACCCGAATCCGATCGCGTAACACAAAAATCTCTAGTGGACAGACCCGCCCATCTGAAGCTCCGTCTGCCGCATGGCCCGAATCCGATCGCGTAACATCGCAGCGCGTTCGAACTCCAGCGCTTTTGCCGCAGCCTTCATCTCCTGTTCCAGGGACGCAATCGTTCGCTCCATATCGGCCTCGGTGGCATAGACTGTCTCCTCCTCCGCGGCGATCTCCACGTTGCAATAATCCGCCTCGGCGATGTGATAGTCCAACGCATGAATACGTTTCCTGATCGTCTCCGGCGTAATGCCATGCTCCCGATTGTATGAGGACTGGATCTGCCGCCGTCGCGCGGTTTCCTCCATCGTGACCCTCATGGAATCGGTGATCGTGTCTCCATACAGAATGACTTTGCCTTCACTGTTCCGGGCAGCCCGTCCAACGGTTTGAATCAACGCGCGATGGCCACGCAAAAACCCTTCTTTGTCCGCATCCAGGATGGCCACGAGCGTCACTTCCGGGAGATCCAGCCCCTCGCGCAGCAAATTGATGCCGACCAGCACGTCAAAGATGCCCCGTCGCAAGTCGCGAATAATCTCCGCCCGTTCGAGCGTATGAATATCGGCATGCAGATACCGCACGTTCACCCCCAGATCGTGATAGTACTCGGTCAAGTCTTCGGCCATGCGCTTGGTCAAGGTCGTCACCAGCACGCGAAACCCGTTGGCGACAGCCGTTTTCACTTCCTGCAATAAATCCTCCACCTGCCCCTTCGCCGGCCTGACCTCGATCACCGGATCCATCAGACCCGTCGGCCGAATAATCTGCTCCACCACATGGTGCCTGGCCCGCTCCAATTCATACGGGCCGGGCGTGGCCGACACATACACGACCTGCCGCACGCAGACCTCAAACTCCTTAAACTTCAGCGGACGGTTATCCAGGGCCGACGGCAAACGAAAGCCATACTCCACAAGCGTGTTCTTGCGCGAACGATCGCCTTCGTACATCCCGCCAAACTGCGGAATCGTCACATGAGACTCATCCACGATGAGCAAATAGTCTTTGGGGAAATAGTCCAACAGCGTCGGCGGCGGCTCCCCCGGGGCACGACCGCTCAAGTGCCGTGAATAATTCTCAATGCCATGGCAATAGCCCATCGCCCGAATCATTTCGAGATCGAACTTCGTCCGTTGTTCCACACGCTGGGCTTCAAGAAGCTGCCCGGTGCGACGGAAGTGGGCCACTTGCCCGTCCAGTTCTTCCTCAATCCCCTGCAAGGCCCGGTCATACCGGTCGGGGGCAATCACATAATGGCTCTTGGGATAAACGGGCACCCGGGACAATCGTCCCAGCACCTGACCGGTCAGCGGATCAATTTCAGAAATCGCGTCCACGGTATCGCCGAATAATTCCACGCGGATGGTATTGGCCCCCGACGCGGCGGGGAAAATTTCGATGACATCTCCGCGTGCCCGAAACGTGCCGCGATGCAGATCAAGATCATTGCGGGAATATTGAATGTCGACCAGCTTGGCAAGGATGGCCTCCCGGCGAATTTCCATGCCTTCTTCGAGGTACAACAACATGCCATGATAGACTTCCGGCGAGCCCAGGCCGTAGATGCAGGACACCGAGGCCACGATCAGAATATCGTCACGCTCCAGCAGCGACGAGGTGGCAGCATGTCGCATCTGATCGATGGTATCGTTAATCGAGGCATCTTTCGCAATATACGTGTCGGTGGATGGCACATAGGCCTCTGGTTGGTAATAGTCGTAATAACTGACGAAATACTCCACGGCATTGTGCGGGAAAAAACTCTTGAACTCCTGATACAACTGCGCCGCCAGCGTCTTGTTATGGACCACGACCAACGTCGGCTTCTGAACCTCGGCAATCACGTTGGCCATGGTGAACGTCTTGCCCGACCCCGTGACGCCCAACAGCACCTGATGCTTCTTGCCGTCGTTCACCCCTCCGGTCAGCGCGCTAATGGCTTTGCGCTGGTCTCCCTTGGGCGAGAATTCCGACTCCAGGATAAATTTAGACATCCCACACCTCAACGTGGCATCATACCATATTGTGTTGCATGGAAAGAGGATTCCTTCATGGCCCGCCGCGCACCGTTTGTTTTTCAATAACGTGGTGCCGTTGTTGCAGGGCGGGCGCGGCGGGGTGGTGAGACGCCACGCGCGCACGGTGGGTCTCAGCCTCCTGGTCACTGTGACGCTGGCAGGCGTCGTGTCCGGTGCAGGCGGCAGCACGACGGTTGAACCAAACAGTACGCTTCAGGCACGCACCCCCGACAGGATTCCCGTGCATCGGACAGCCCGACGGCCCGCTGCCCTGCCAGCGGCACAGGCAGCGGCTTCACATGTCAGCACGTCCGAGGAAGAAGCTCTGGTGTGGCAATCTCCGCGGCACTGTGAACGGGTGGTGAAGAACGGCGGACGTATGGCCAGACACACTCCCGACATCCTGCGGATTGGGACATGGAACATTCGCTGGTTTCCCGCTGGAGGACAATCCGGCCAACGGAATCATCTCAACACGCCAACCGACCTGAGATGGCTGACCTGCACACTGGTGTGGATGCAACTGGACATCCTGGTCGTTCAGGAAAGCCTGGCCACCGTCCGGGCCAGCGACTCGTGGACACGGGTCATGCAGGCACTGGAACGCCAAACAGGACATTCGTGGAAATGGTCGGGCCAACACTGCGGGAAGCGCGACAGACATCACGTGGGCATGTTATGGAACACAAGCCGGGTGACGCTTTCCCACATCCAGAGCCTCTGGCCCTTCAACACACAGGCCAGCACCCCTTACACCCCGTGCAAGGGTGGACGTCGCCCCGGCCACTATGCGCACGTGCAGTCACAACAGCCTGCGGGTGCTGACTTTCATCTGGTCGGTCTGCATCTCAAGTCGGGGGCCACGCCTGCCGCGTTCAAAGAACGACAGCGTGCGTTGGGTCGTATTGGCGTCGCCATCGCGCCCTTTTTAGACAGTGACCGGGACGTGGTCATCCTGGGAGATATGAACACAATGGGCACTGGAGACGTCCATTCCCAACAAGCAGAATTGCACGACATGCGGCGTGTGGTTGCAGAAGAAGCCCCCGGCTTTCGGGATCTTCCCCTGACACCGCGGTGCTCGCAGTATTTCCGGGGTCGTGGAAGCTGGCTGGATCACGTTCTGGTCGCGCAGGACATGGCCGAGGCCAACGCCCGTTCGGTTCGAGTCACCGGCTATTGTGCCGTGGCCGGGTGTCGTCGGATTCACGACAAGTATCCGCTGGCCTATCGACGTCTGTCCGATCATTGTCCGGTGATCCTCGACATCCAGAACCACGACCGGGATCCACATTCATGACGCGATCGTCCACCGCTCCCCGTATCCGATGTGCCTGGGCGACCGACGCTCTCCTGATTCAGTATCACGACAGCGAATGGGGCGTCCCTGTACACGACGATCGTCGGCTCTTTGAATTTCTCATACTTGAGGGTGCGCAGGCCGGGCTAAGCTGGCGCACGATTCTGCACAAGCGTGCGGCGTTCCGTGAGGCCTTTGATGACTTTGACGCAACGGCAATCTCCAGATACGGCACCCGCAAAGTTCATCAGCTGCTAAAGAACCCACACATCATTCGGAATCGTCTGAAGATCCAGGCGGCCATTACGAACGCCCGGGCCTTTCTGGCCGTGCAACAGACATTCGGGAGTTTTGATGTGTATCTGTGGCAAATGGTCAAAGGCCGGACGATTCACAATCGCTGGAACACGCCCCAGGATGTTCCCTGTTCCACGCCAACAGCTGCTGTCATGAGTCAGGATTTGAAACGTCGGGGGTTTGCCTTTGTCGGGCCTACGATTTGTTATGCGTTCATGCAGGCCATTGGGATGGTCAACGATCATACGACCGATTGCTTTCGGTACCACATGTTGCGCAAGCACGACCGTTCGGTTTCCACCCTGCCACCACACCGGTCGTAGGCTCTCACGGGTAGACTGATCCCCAGCGGAGGGCACTGTCCCTGCATCCATGTTCTTCCCTGTGGTGCAACCACGCCGGCATGGCTGCTCCTTCACAAGCTCGTCATTCCTGCGCACGCAGGAATCCAGAACAGCCACATGGCCGACGAGAACATCCGGCGGGAAGATAGCAGATCCGGAGCCTGAATAAGACCGGATGCCTGCCCCCGTCCAGGCCAGGGGACAGGCCTTTCACAGGAGAACAACAAACGGGGGGACACAAGCCCCGCCGCCGCAGGATTCAGCACTGGAACGGAATAAGAGAATGGATCGGGAACCCAACGCCCGGTCGGATTAGAAACCCATCCCGATTTGTATCAGGATGCCATGATCAACCGGTTGGGCAGCAGTCTCCTGCCGCGTGGCCTCCAGGTTGAACAGAAGCCGGTTGCTCAAACGCACCCGACTGCCCAGCCGACAGGCGCGCGTCTGACTGTTGGTCAGAGTGAGCTGGCTATTCGGGGTCACTAACGCCTCGGTCCAACCCAGCCCGTAGCCAAGGTTCACATCCACCCGGCCGTCCCGAGACCGCGAGGCAGCCGACTCCGACACCGTGGTGGCGGCTTCCTGCGCCCAGACCTGGGCAACCCGACTGGCCGTGGCTCCCCAGGTGGGCTGCAGACTGAATGACAGCCCATGCCCATCCTGACCCACGTCCAGCCGCACCGACCCGCCAATGCCCCAGTCCTCGTAGTCACCGCCGTGACCTAATAAGACCCGCCCGTGACTCTCAATGGTCAGCCCGTTGGCCGCATCGGCGTAGCGCATGCTCCCGCCAACTTCGGCACCAGTCCCGAAGGTGGCCCCATAGTCATAGTCCAGATCCGCTTCGCTCCACGATACCGCGACTCCAGCCAGCAGGTTCGGATGCAGGCGAGCATCAGCCCCTAAACGCGCAATGAACAGACTGCCATCCCAGTCTATGGCATCACCCTTCCCAGAAAGACCATGGTAGCCACCACCGCCCCAGAGGGTCACTCCAGACAAACCCGCTGCCCACCCAGCCGCGCTGGCATGCAGGGGCAGCACGAAGTTGGAACCCCCTAACAGTGTTTTCAGGTTCAGGTTGCCCTGCACAACAGACCGCCCATGGGTGGTCAGCATCCCTGCCATGGTGGACTGGCCACCGACGGTGAGCTGCCCATCCGTGACGCTTCCGGCATGCCGTATGATCCGTACAGCGGCCTCGGGACTGATCACCATCTGTCCCGGTACAGTCCCCGCACTGCTCGGATGATCCCATTCTGTGAGTACCAGGACGAACGTGACCAGGGAGCCGAGTAAGGAACTGCCAGGATATGTGGACGGGTGTTCGTATTCAACACGAGGAATCCATTTCCGTGTTCCTGCGTTCGCAGAACCTGCCCCTGGCGCCCCCTCACACCCCTGGATTCCTGCGTTCGCAGGAATGACGGAGGGGGGCATGACCAGGGGAATGACGG
>RKSG01000032.1 GCA_007570995.1 Nitrospirales bacterium | reverse complement strand
GTTGTCCTAGCACCGCCTATTCCCATGTGCTAGACTAGCAGCACTAATACCGATAGACTTGAGAAAGTTGTCCTAGCACCGCCTATTCCCATGTGCTAGACTCCGAGTAGCGGACGGCCTTCGGGCAGCTATGTTGTCCTAGCACCGCCTATTCCCATGTGCTAGACTTAGTAGACACGACGAGCTTTCATCTTCTTGGTTGTCCTAGCACCGCCTATTCCCATGTGCTAGACTTTTGGGAGCGCCAGGCTGTCATGTTGGGTAGTTGTCCTAGCACCGCCTATTCCCATGTGCTAGACTCTCCCGCACAGCCAGACCAAGTTGTGCCTTGTTGTCCTAGCACCGCCTATTCCCATGTGCTAGACTAACGACGCCATCGGCAACATCGTCGATGCCGTTGTCCTAGCACCGCCTATTCCCATGTGCTAGACTAGGGCTTGCGTAAGGTCTTGTCTTTAAAAGAATTTCCTCTGCCCCAGGCAGAGGAAATTCTTTTTAAAAAAGTTGCAGTTGAGCGACTTTCCCGCCACTTTTGATTCGGCTCAAAGCATAAAATCGCTTCATGTTCGTGAATTGTTTGTCGGTGATCGTCAGAATATCTACTTTCCCACCACTTGGTAGCCTGTGTTGTATAAGACTACCAACGGATTCCGCCTTTTCGCCGGAAGCACAATATTTCAGATAGACCGAGAACTGAGACATTTCAAAACCAAGGTCAAGCAGGCTGTTACGGAAACCCGTTGCCTGCTTCCTTTCCCTTGCAGTGCCCACGGGTAAATCAAACATCACAAAGAGCCACATGATACGGTAGGGGCTGAGATGCCTCCGGCGCTTCATGGGATTGAAACGTCTGAGGCAGCGGGCAGGGCGGGTAACAGAAAATCGTCAGTTTCGCCAAGACAGTAACCGGCAAATGAACGGCAGACCTTCACCGCTGCCAATGACAGGGGCGATGTTTCCTCTTTGAGTGGAATGGCCATGGTGGCTATTGATGACAGACTTGCCTTGATTTCCGGCGAGAGTTCCTGAAAGCAACGAGCATCGCCCTGCCAGATGCGATAGTCCGCAACAGGACGGAATGGTTCTACCAGATCATCTACCAGATTCAGAGGATTTTGCGGGTTCTTGTGACAGAGACTGAAACTGGGATGCAAACCCGCCGCGCTCACTCCACGTGCCACACAGGATCGTATGACAGCATAGATATAATTCAGCGCTGCGTTCAGGCCAGTTGCATCGTGGTCGCGCCGGAATTCGTTGCCAAACAGCCGTTGCCAGTAGATGCGTGCGGCCTGTGCCTCGCAATTGGCCGGGTCGCCAGATTTCACCATGTCCGCCAGCCGGACAAGTTGTTTGCCGTTTGTACCGGCACGGGTGAGCAGTTCGGCCTGGTTGAGGATTTTGGCACGGACAACTTTTTGCCAGGCGCGTTTCCGGCGAGGTTCCGACAAGTTCACTTGCGCCCGCATCACCTGGAATTGCCGCCCGTGACCGGCAACTGGCATGACGAGAGAGCTGGGCAGGTAATTTTTCCCGCATACCACCAGCATGATGTTGCGCTGGCTGAGTTGGTCCATGAGCACGGTGGAGATTGAACAACCTTGCACGCCGACAATCACGGCGAGGATGTCATCCAGCGAGACTTGTCCGACGAGATCACCCCGGTCCTTGACCTGCAAAAATCCCCGATCCTTGGCGAGATGTAGCCCCTGTGTCGTGATTTCAACAATTTGACTTGGCATGACGTGTTACTTCTTCCGGCGTGGCTTAGGCCGTTTTGCATAGCTTACCCGTCCTGTCGGGCTGACATGGACCTTGCGGGCGCTACATTGCCTGAGCGTGTCAGCCGTTTTGTAGAGATATTTGAACGGATCGTTTTTATCACGGTTTCTGGTATCAACGTTTGCCTCGTTATGCGGTACAAAACCGAGACTCTGCGACAGGGTTTGCAGTCGCATAATTGGTTTAAGCCCGTCTTGTTCAATTTCAATGCAGTCGTTGACGTGCAGCCGCATGACCAGCCGCGCTGCGGGGTGTGGCTTGCGGGTCTGGCCGGGCAGAAAGTTTTTTTGGTTGGCCTCATAGCGTGAGTGCACAACCCCTTCCCATTTCCCTGCCTTTTTGTGATCTTTGGGCCATTCGTAAATCTCTATCCCCCAGTTACTGTCGCCTTTATAGGCTTTATAAACCTTGCCGGACTTGTCCCGGATGGGGATGACGCTCAAGGTCTCGGTTCGTCGTAAATGCCTTATGTTCCTGTCTTTGGCAAGACGGGCGACACCATCCGATCCTTTTCCCCCTGCAGCCACCTCGTCATCAAAGGCCTGCAAAAATTCGCACTGTAAATGTTTGTCACGGATGGATGCCACATCATCACGTTTTTCGAAGGCTTCGATTGGCTTGCGCACGACGACCTTCGCGTTTTTCATAAAGTGTCCTTGGTCATCCGGCCCCGAAATGATGCCGTAAGCCGTGTCGTTGTGCAGTTGGCCGTCTGTTGCGTTCTTGTCCAGTGGTTTACGCTTCGGTTTGTGTGAGACGGTAATTCCATTCATCACCTTTTTCACGTCATCGCGGAACCCGTCCCACGGGTCAATCTGGCTTTTGTAGAACAGACGGCCAAGATCAAGCTCTTCAGCATGGTTGGCTGCGGTAGCAACCTTTTGCAGCATGGATCGAGAGGTCATACCGATAACAATCGCATCCACTGCATGGTGACGGTGGTCGTTGCGGTTCTTTTTCTTTTCCTGTGTCTGGTTGCGTTCGTTCAGGACAGAGTTGAGTCCCCAGTGACCCCGCAACAAGGCCGTGAGCCGTCCCGTCAGCACGTCAATCCTGTTAGACTGACAGATATTGCACAGGTATTCCTTGGCCAGTCGGCCTATATAGCGGGTATCGTTCAAATGGCGTTCGGTAAAGTCATGGTCGCGATGCCATATTTCCAGTGCATCCTTTTGGAAACGCCACTGTTTGTTCTGTGGCAGACTTTTGGAACGTCGAAGAATTTCGTTCCAGTTGTAATCGCCCGGGCTATGGCCAAAAGCCTGATAGGGTGTTTGATTGCCCTTATCGCGATTGGCCTGGCGGGTGCAAAGCACCTTATTGGCACGGCTGTCGTCCAGTGATTGGCTGAATGGGATCAGGTGCTCAATCTCGGCCTGGCCATTGAACAGGTCGGCAATACCTATTTTCTGTCCGGAAAAAGGGCAACAGCGGCCATTCGGGTCCTTGTCCAGTTCTTCCCAGAGCTGCAAACGTAAGCGGTTGTCGGGGATCGTGCTTTGACCCTGTTCGCGTAAACGGTTGTCCAGCCTCTCGTTGTTGTCCTGATTGGCTTTCTGTGCCTTGTTGATCTCGGCTCGACCTTCTTGGCCTGCGGGTAGCTCACGTCCCAGTTCGATGGCAATAGACGCCGGACGACCATACCGGTCAATCAGTTCATTCACCACATGGCGGATCTGGTTCAGCGCGATATGCACGGTGGGGTTGGTGACTCCTCCGTAATATTTCAAGTCATCGTCCTTGTCTGCGGGGTGCCGGTCGCCCGGGATAATATGACGACCATCCAGAAAAGCCTTTCCGTAATAGGGCAGTTGATCTTTGCGTGTGACCTCTTCGTCGCAAGGAAATACCTCTTTATCTTTTGCCTCGCGTACGGCGTTCGGTTGGATCAATCTGTCATCCCTCATTTTTTCAATCAGCACGGCAGCGGCTTTCTTCGACAGGCTGGCTGTCCCCTGTACAAAATTTGCAGACATGCACTGTTCTGCCGAAGTGTCGGACAGATTGTAGGTGCGTCGTAGATAGGCCTGAACCTCTTCGTCATCACGTGTGCCGTCTCGTATAACCCTGAGGCCTCTCCTTTCGTCTTCGGCTCGTCGCTGTTTTTGTTCCGGTGTGCCATCCAGAATGACCTCTATGAAACTGTCCTGCTTCTCAAGCGACCAAGTGTGCCACTGCTTCCCAACACGGCTTTCATCCTGCATCAGATTGGACGTGAGATTGCCATCAAAACCGTTGCGTTTCGGCGTTTCAAAATTAAACCGACAATCGTTCGTGGCCAGTTTCCTCTTTTGCAGAACGTTCTTCATCTTGCTGAAGGTCACATTACCCTTCTGTGTCCCGGGACGTTCCAGCATATCCACAATCTCGTCTCGCGCCTCGGGATGATCGATCAGCCGATGCTTGCCTCTGTTTGTCGTCCATTCCAGATTGTTCACTTCCTGGTAGATCCGGTAGCGTTGAAAACTCGGCATGGCTCTGAACATCCGGTCCTCGTCCGGCAGGTACATACATTTTCCGACTTTCGCTGGTTTGAGAGGTCGCTGTGTGAAAATGACTGTCCTGATCCGATCGCGCCGTGGATCTGTCAGTAATTCGGGATGATGCCCGGCCTGTGCCTTCCAGATCGCATCAAATTCATGCTTCAGCATGTCGCGGGTTGGATAGCAGTCATAGATTTTGCTGTCGCTGTTTGGACGCGCGCGGGTTGTCTCTTTTCTGGCACGCCTTTCCCAGAGGAAGGAACCGAAAGTCAGAGCATGCTGCTGCTGGAGTTTGCCAAGTGCATCTTTTTTCTGTTGCTGCTCTTTCTCGCGAGCCTCTTTCTTGGCCTCTTTTGGCAGGGCTTTGAATGCCTCGGCGCTGTAGCCTTCTTCCATCAACTGCATTGCCCGCAATAAAGCGGTGACGGAATTGCTGACCATCCCGCTTGTCGTTTCCTTACTTCTGTCCTTCCGGTTGCTCTGGAATCCCCTGCGCTGGTTGAGGTGAAACAAGGCACGGCCAATCTCATACGGCTCCAGTTTTTCCTTCAGTGCCCTGGCGCGAAGCTCCAGAGGATCCTTTTTTTGCAGTTCCCGGCGTTCTCCCTGACTTTCGGGAAACAGGCCAGCCTTGGTGAGTTCGGCCAGCAAAAAGGTCCTGCGCTGTTTGTAGCGGTCGTGACGGCGGCGGGCCGAACGAGCCGCACGACGGTCGGCCTTCAAGGTGGCTTTGGATTTTTCAACACGCCCATCGCTGAAAATCCTGGCCCCGGCGTCTCTCACCGCACAAGGATCGCCCTGCTCATTCAGTTCCAGCACACTCCAGCCAAGCGAGTTGGCCCCAACGTCCAGTCCCAGTCTGTACGAAAACATCGTGAGAAACCTCCTTGCCCTGTGTATTGATTTCCGGAAAACTCTGTAATACTATAGGGGAACTGTTAGCACATGGGAACAGGCGGTTTTCGCTATGATTAACAAGCGAGAATTCGCAACATTCGAAGGGCGACCTACGGGTCGCCCTTTTGGTATGTACGGCCTCAGGTGTCAGCGCAGGCTTCCTCAAGAATGTGGCATGGTGGCCGTGTGTTGTCCTTTGGCTTCCTGCAGTCTGTACGAAAACATCGTGGGAAACCTCCTTGCCCTGTGTATTGATTTCTGGAAAACTCTGTAATATTATAGAGGGACTGTTAGCACATGGGAACAGGCGGTTTTCGCTATGATTAACAAGCGAGAATTCGCAACATTCGAAGGGCGACCTACGGGTCGCCCTTTTGGTAGGTACGACCTCAGGTGTCAGCGTAGACTTCCGCAAGAATGTAGCATGGTGGCCGTGTGTTGTCCTTTGGCTTCCTGGTCTGTGTCATTGTGGAACAACTCGATGTAGCACTGATACCCGAAGTAGCAGTTGCGCGCATGGCCGGTGAATTGCTGCACGATACCACACTCCACCATTCGCGCGATCAGTTTATTGGCCGTCGGGTAGGTTGTACCAATGAGACGCTGGACATCCTTTACCGTAATAATGGGGTGTTCGTAGAGAAGCTCCAGCATGATGTAGCCATTTCCTGCAGAGCGGCCAAGGCTCTTGGTCAGCGTAGGCAAGGCTTAAACCGCCGGCCCTGCTTCGTGCCATGCTAGCTCTGGACAAGAGCCAGGATTCTCCACCCTACGTGACAGTCCCCCGTTCCAATACCGTCAAAGACCTGAATCTGCCTACTCCCCGGCCGTTTCCCTGAAATCCAGAGCGAGAGAATTGATGCAGAACCGTTGGCCTGTGGATGGAGGGCCATCGCCGAAGACGTGGCCGAGATGGGCCTGGCAGCGACGGCAGGTGACTTCCACACGTGTCATGCCGTGGCTGTAATCGGGAGTGGTGTCCAGAGCATCCGCCTTCGCCGGTTGTGTGAAACTCGGCCAGCCCGTGCCGGATTCAAATTTGTCCCGTGAGAGAAACAGGGAAGCCCCACAACAAATGCAATGATAGGCCCCCGTGGCAGTGTGGTGATAGTAGGCACCACTGAAGGCCGGCTCGGTGCCCCGCTGTCGCGTGACGGCGTATTGTTCCGGGGTTAATTGCCGTTTCCATTCTTCGTCGGATTTGCGAATGCTCTCCGTCATGTCAACTCCCTTGTCAATGGAAGCCCCGCGCTACTTGGCCCTGTTCCGCACGGCTTCCAGGATCTGGTGATCGTCCGTGCCGGCATCCCATACAACCTGCAGGAATTCGGCCGGCTCCATGTGTACCCTCCGCAGAAACGGCCGGTCGGCACCGCAGCCGAACATCATGTCCGGAGACAGTTCTCCACGAAGTTTGGCGCGCGCCTTGGCGATGATGCGGGGCAGCCACCGATACCCACCCAACTCGGCGTATCCCGATGGAAGGGTCGCCGACGGGACTCGCCTGGAAGATGGCTTCCCCTGCTGAACCGTTAAAAAGTACGCTCGGCGGATTGCTGTGATGGCCGCAACGGTGTCGAAATCCGGCTCGCCGTCTTCAACCAGGTCCTCGACAAAGTCATACAGTTCCCGGGCAGAGGTCCCAATCGAATCAAGCAACGCTAGAGACTCCGGGGCAATGACGTTGTCCGGCCCCCGATGTCCACGTTCAAACCGACGCACGGCCTGGTCGTAACACGCTCGAAATTGTGGTATCCAGCTTTGGGCCTCGGGGGGCTGTGCAGGTGACTTGTCTGTCATGGCTCCATTGTGTGTGTGTAGTGGGGGTGTCGTCAAGACGGACGGGACTCTGGGGTGAGATGTGAAGGGCTTTTGGAAGAAACACCCGTTGGCCGACGGCTCAACAGGACGGGAAACAGTAGGTGTCCGATGTCGTTGGAGTTGCCACCTGGCCGGGGCACGCTGGATTCCTGCGTGCGCAGGAATGAC
>RKSG01000170.1 GCA_007570995.1 Nitrospirales bacterium | reverse complement strand
GCATGCCCCTGGCTTTGACCAGGGGCCAGGGGCATGCATTCCTGCGAACGCAGGAATCCAGGGGTGGAGGTGCCGGGGACATGCATGCGCCCGTGTCAATGCGGGTGGTGTGCCGTTTTCTTCACAACGGATTCACGATGAATAATGCCATTGCCCGACGATATGCCCATGCGTTGTTCTGCCTGGTGTCCCGCGATGACTACGTCGCGGCCCAGGAGGGATTGCAGGCCCTGTCCCACGCATTGAAGGACTCTGCCGCACTGAAGCACAGCCTGGCCTCGCCGGCGGTGACGCGGGAAGAAAAGCTCGACATGCTCACCGCCTTGTGCGAACGGGCAGGCGGCCCGCCAGTGCTGGGACGATTCTGCAAACACTTGCTGAAAAATAATCGCATGGGACACCTGCCGGACATTGCCGAGGCCTTCAGAGCGTTGCTGGCACGGCACAGTGGCGAGCGGCACGTCGCCGTCGTGTCGGCACAACCGATGGATGAGGACATGAAACGGGATCTGCTGGGCCGGTTGCGCACGACATTGAACAGCAAGGTGGACGTCGACTTTCAATCCGATCCCTCCCTGCTGGCGGGCCTGCAAATACATATCGGGAGTACCGTCTATGACAGCACGGTCAGAGGTCAACTCAACAGGATACGGACTCAACTGGTAAAGGGGTAAGGCATGCGGATCAAGGCGGAAGAAATCAGTTCGATCATTCAAGACAAGATCAAAAACTTTGATCAGCGTGTTGATGTGACCGAAACCGGCTCGGTCATGCAGGTGGGAGACGGCATTGCCAAAGTCTACGGCCTCGAAGGTGCCATGGCCGGGGAGTTGCTGGAGTTTCCCGGGGACACGGTCGGGGTGGCGCTGAATCTTGAAGAGGACTGCGTAGGCGTCGTGCTGATGGGCTCCGACACCGGGATCAAGGAAGGCGACCGGGTCACACGCACGGGACGGATTGCCGAGGTGCCCGTGGGCACGGCGCTCGTCGGGCGGGTGGTGGATGCGATGGGGCAACCCCTCGACGGGAAAGGCCCGATCAAGACCCCGGATGTCCGGTTGATCGAAGTCCGTGCCCCCGGGGTGGTGGAACGCCAGTCCGTGCATGAGCCGTTGCAGACGGGCTTGAAGGCGATAGACGCCATGATTCCCATTGGTCGCGGACAACGGGAGCTGATCATCGGGGATCGCCAGACGGGAAAGACCGCCATCGCCGTCGACACCATCATCAACCAGAAAGGGCTTGATGTGTTTTGCATCTACGTCGCCATTGGTCAGAAGCGCTCCACCGTGGCGCGTGTCGTGAAGACGCTCGAAGATCATGATGCGATGGCCTACACCACCATCGTGTCGGCCACGGCCAGCGACGCGGCGCCCCTGCAGTTTGTGGCCCCCTACGCCGGGGTCGCCATGGGTGAGTATTTTCGTGACAATGGCCAACATGCCCTCATTATCTATGATGATCTGTCCAAACATGCCGTGGCCTACCGGCAGCTCTCGTTGTTGCTCCGTCGTCCCCCGGGTCGTGAGGCGTTTCCCGGCGACGTGTTTTTCCTGCATTCCCGGTTGCTGGAACGCGCGGCCAAACTGAGCGATGAGCAGGGCGCCGGGAGTCTGACGGCACTGCCCATCATTGAAACCCAGGCCGGCGACGTGTCGGCGTATATTCCCACCAATGTGATTTCCATCACCGACGGGCAGATTTATCTGGCCGGCGACCTGTTTTATTCAGGCATTCGTCCGGCCATTAACGTGGGTCTGTCGGTGTCCCGCGTCGGCGGGTCGGCGCAGATCAAAACCATGAAACAGGTTGCCGGCACCCTTCGGCTGGATCTGGCCCAGTACCGGGAGATGGCCGCCTTTGCGCAGTTTGGCAGTGAACTGGATAAAGCGACGCAGGCGCAGCTGGCACGTGGCGCGCGTATGGTCGAACTGCTCAAACAGGACCAGTACAAACCCATGCCGGTCGCCGATCAGGTGCTGTCTATTTTCGCCGGAGTCAGCGGGTTTCTCGACGACGTGCCCGTGAACAAGGTGCGCGTCTTTGAAGACGGTCTCCTGACCTACATCAAGCAACACCATGCCGCTCTGCGGGATGACGTCGTGGCCAGAAAGAAAATTGACGAGGAGTTCGGCGGACGACTCAAACAGGTCATCGCCGATTACAAACAAACGACGGCGTTCTGATCCCCTCACCCCCCTGGTCAAACCCAGGGGCAGGCCTGCCCTCTCCCCCCTGGTCGCACGGGGCACCAGGGGCAGGCGGAGGGAGAGGGAGGAACGGCCCGAACGACGACCATGCCAAGCCTGCAAAGTCTGAGACGGAAGATCGCTTCCGTGAAAAATACGCAGAAGATCACGAAGGCGATGAAAATGGTCGCCGCCGCCAAACTCAAGCGTGCCCAGGATCGGATTCTCTCATCCCGGCCCTACGCGCACAGGCTGCGGGATGTGGTCAGTCATCTTGCGGAACGGACCAGCCGGACCTCGCATGGCTTGTTGCGCAGGCGGGAAGGCCGCACGACCGAGCTGCTGGTCATCACGAGTGATCGGGGGCTGTGCGGGGCCTTCAACGCCAACATTCTGCGGCAGGCGTCGGAGTTCCTGGTTCACCATCGCGCGAGTGGCGAAAACGTGACTGTGGCCGTCGCCGGAAGAAAGGGCGTGGATTTTTTTCGACGGCGCGAGTGGCCCGTTCGCCGGGAATGGCCGGGCATATTCGACCGTTTAAGTTTCGAGCATGCCCTGGATATGGGGCAGGACATTATTCAGCAGTACCATGACGGGGCCTTTGATCGCCTGTACGTGGTGTACAACGAGTTCAAGTCCGTGATGCAGCAGAGCGTGACGGTTGAACAGTTATTGCCAATCGAAAACCTGCAGGATGAACATCCGAGCGATGAGCACCCCGCATCGCCCCCTGGTCAAAGCCAGGGGCAGGCCCCGGGTCAAGGCCAGGGACATGCGTTTGCTGGCGGGGCCTATCTCTTTGAGCCGGAAGAACAGGCCCTCCTTGCCTCGCTGCTCCCGAAACATTTTCAAGTGCAGGCGTTTCGCGTGTTACTGGAATCGGCGGCCGCCGAACAGGCCGCGCGGATGACCGCCATGGACGGGGCCACGAGGAATGCGGGCGAACTGATTCAGAAGGTCACGTTGTTTTATAATAAAACCCGCCAGGCGGCGATTACGAAAGAACTGATGGACATTGTCGGTGGGGCGGAGGCGTTGCAGTAGACGCGATTGCGCTTCCTCTGGGAGAGGGCCGGGGTGAGGGGCCCGCGCAGTGTCGGGACGCCCACACGCAGAAAGGGAGTCATACCAGGTGAGTACGGAAACCGGAAAAGTCATTCAGGTGATCGGCCCCGTTGTGGACGTGGAGTTTCCCGCAGGTCATCTGCCAAACATTTTTCATGCGTTGACCATCCCCTGGTCAAACCCAGGGGCAGGCGCGCGCGAAGGCGACGATGGAACGGGCGGGGAAACCACGACCCATGGTCAGAGCCAGGGGCCTGCGTTGACCATGGAAGTTGCGCAGCATCTGGGAGAAAACCGGGTGCGTGCCATTGCGATGTCCTCCACCGATGGCCTGGTGCGCGGCATGGACGTCCACGATACGGGGGCGCCCATCTCTGTCCCGGTTGGTCGAGAGACGCTTGGTCGGGTCATCAACGTGCTGGGCGATCCCGTTGACGGGTTCGGGCCTGTGCCCGCGAAGAAAACCTACTCCATTCATCGCCCGGCCCCGCCGCTCGACGAGCAGGAAACCAGGACGGAAATCCTGGAAACCGGCATCAAGGTGGTGGATCTGCTGGAACCCTACGCCAAAGGCGGCAAGGTGGGGTTGTTTGGCGGTGCCGGTGTGGGAAAGACCGTCATCATCATGGAGCTGATTAACAACATCGCGCTGCACCACGGCGGCTTTTCCGTGTTCGCAGGCGTCGGGGAACGCACGCGGGAGGGCAATGATCTGTGGCACGAAATGCAGGACTCCAAAGTCATTGACCCCCAAGACCACACAAAATCCAAAGCGGCGCTGGTGTACGGCCAGATGAATGAGCCGCCGGGCGCGCGCCTTCGCGTAGGCCTGACGGGGCTGACCATCGCCGAATACTTCCGCGACGAAGAACACCAGGATGTGCTCCTGTTTATTGATAACATTTTCCGGTTCACCCAGGCCGGCTCGGAAGTGTCGGCTCTGTTGGGTCGGATGCCCTCGGCGGTCGGGTATCAGCCGACCCTCGGGACCGAGATGGGCGTACTCCAGGAACGGATTACATCAACCAGGAAAGGGTCCATCACCTCCGTGCAGGCCATTTACGTGCCCGCCGACGACCTGACGGACCCGGCTCCTGCCACGGCGTTTGCCCATCTGGATGCGACAACGGTGTTGTCACGACAACTGGCCGAGCTGGGCATTTACCCGGCGGTTGATCCCCTCGATTCCACCTCGAGAATTCTCGACCCTGCCATCCTCGGAGACGAACACTACCGCGTCGTCCAGCAGGTCCAGGGCACCTTGCAGCGGTACAAAGACTTGCAGGATATCATTGCCATTCTGGGGATGGATGAGTTGTCTGAAGAAGACAAGCAGACCGTCGCGCGTGCGCGCAAGCTGCAACGGTTCCTGTCGCAACCGTTCCACGTGGCCGAAGCCTTCACCGGCACGCCCGGCAAATATGTCCAGCTCAAGGACACCGTCAGGAGCTTCAGCGAAATTGTTGAAGGCAAACACGACGATTTACCGGAGCAGGCGTTCTACATGGTGGGGGCGATTGAAGAGGCCATTGAAAAGGCAGAGAAACTGGGGCACAAACGATAATGGCTGCTCCATCCTCACAGGCGCAACCGGGCGAGGCACACGAGGGCAAAATCCTGTTGGAAGTCGTTGCACCTGACAAGCAGCTCTTGCGCGAATATGTGGATCAGGTCTCCGCCCCTGGAACGGAAGGCGACTTCGGCGTACTCCCTGGCCATTGTCATTTTCTGACGACCCTGCGGATTGGCGAGCTGTGCTATCGCATTGGAGAAACGACCCATTACATGTCGGTCCTGTGGGGGTTCGCCGATGTGACGCCCCGCACGGTCACCATTCTTGCGGAGATTGCCGAGAAGGCTGAGGACATTGACGTGGATCGTGCTCGGGCTGCCGTGGCCAGGGCGGAAGAATCGCTTGAGCGTGGCGGGCTTCCTTCGGAAGTCGAAGCGGCCAGGGTCAGTCTGGAAAAAGCCCGGCTTCGGCACACCGTCGCCGAGCGGATTCGGAAGCGCGGGCACACCCCTGGTCGCACGGGGCGCCAGGGGCAGGCATAATCGTCACCCTGCCTGTATGCGTCCATGCCGCATGTTGAAACGCGGTCGGTTGTGATCGTATCCCAGGGCGAAGACCCCAAGCGGTTGGATCATTTTCTGGCCAACCGCGACCCGGACTTCTCCCGTGCTGCCCTCCGGCGCCTGATTCTCGACGGTCGCGTCACCGTCGATGGTCATGCGACCAAACCCAGCCACAAAATCAGGCCTGGCAACACCATCGTGCTGGTGGCGCCCAGGGCCGAGCCTCTGGAGATTGCGCCCGAGCCGATTCCCCTCGACGTGCTCTACGAAGATGACGTGCTGCTGGTGCTGAACAAACAGGCAGGGCTCGTCGTTCATCCGGCCCCTGGCAACTGGTCGGGCACGTTGGTCAATGCCCTGTTGCACCATGTACGGAGCGGCGCGCTCTCCCGCGTCGGCGGAGCGGAGCGGCCTGGGCTGGTGCACCGGTTAGACAAGGACACCACCGGCGTCATGGTCGTGGCGAAACAGGATCAGGCCCATGCTGGCCTGGCCAGCCAGTTTAAGCGGCACACCATCAACAGGCTCTATCGGGCGATTGTCACGGGTGTCCCGCGAAAGCGCGAAGGCACGATTGATGTGGCGATTGGACGAGACACCAGGGACCGCAAAAAAATCTCTGCCAGGACGGCTCGTCCCAGGGCGTCGGTCACGGCATATCGGGTCACGGAGCGGTTTCACAAGCTGGCGGCGTGTGTGGAGTTAGTGCCGCAGACAGGGCGGACCCATCAACTTCGGGTGCATCTGGCGACGATGGGGTGTCCCATACTGGGGGACCCCACCTACGGCAGGCGTCCCGCGGGTTGGTTCCTCGACGTGGCCGTGCCCCGTGTCATGCTGCATGCCGCCGTGTTGGGATTTCGTCATCCGATCACGCAGCAGCCCATGGATTTTGAGGTGCCCGTACCGGAGGACATGGCGGACGTAATCGGCCGGTTACGTGGTCACTCGGGAAAGACTGGTTGACGCCATGCCTGCCCCTGGCCCCTGGTCAAAAGCCCCCCTCCGTCCCCTGGTCGCCCGGGGCGCCAGGGGCAGGCAGGGGCAGGCAGGGGCAGGCCCCTGGTCAAACCCAGGGGCAGGCATTCCCGCATTCCCCTCCTCCGTCATTCCCGCAGTGAGTTGAGCGGGAATCCAGGGGGAGCGCCCCCTGGTCGCACGGGGTGCCAGGGGCAGGCAGGGGCAGGCCCCTGGTCAAACCCAGGGGCAGGCATTCCCGCATTCCCCTCCTCCGTCATTCCCGCGGTGAGTTGAGCGGGAATACAGGGGGAGCGCCCCCGGGGCGCCAGGGGCAGGCAGGGACATGCCCCTGGTCAAACCCAGGGACAGGCTTTGACCAGGGGGCGGAACAGGGAGTGGAGCGGCCACGATGACGCCGAGACAGGAAATGGAAGTCACCCAGGTGCTGGATACCTTTGGAGAACTCCTTGCCGCGCTGGCGGCGTTGGCCGTGAAGGTGCCGGCCAAATCGTTTATGGCGATTCCCGGCGGCCTTCGTCCCACAGAGGAAGCCATCGAAAAATATGAAGCGGCTGTCTACCGGTTTCGTGATCGGGCGGGCATGACTTGGCGTGTTCTCAACGGATTTTTCATTGATTCGTTGGAGGCGTTTGAGTCTGGCCGTGTCTTCGATGCCGTGCCTCTGTTGTTTCAGGCGTTGGAGCGTATTGTGGAGCTGCACAAGGACGGGAAAATCAGTTTGACATCTGCGGAGCAGGATCGCGTTCGAGATTTTCACCAGCGTCTGGAAAAGATTTTTCCCGATGCGAGTCAACCGGAAGTGGAGCTTCCCAAGCCGGAGTCCTATTGACCCCTGGTCAAAGCCCCCCCTCCGTCCCCTGGTCGACCGGGGCATGCAT
>RKSG01000127.1 GCA_007570995.1 Nitrospirales bacterium | reverse complement strand
GGGCATGCATTCCCGCAGTGTGTTGAGCGGGAATCCAAGGGGGGCGTGCCAAGGGCATGCTTTGCAGGCAGGCACTACCCGGGAGTCCCCTGTCAGATTATTGGTCTCAGGCTGTGTTCGAGAGCGGTGACATGCGTGCCAATCTCTTCAATGGGCACGAGGTCGAGTAACACCGCCAGGATTTTCTGTTCATCAGGGGAGGCCATCATCCCCTCGGCCACAAGGCTCCCGGCGGCTTCATGCAACACGGCAATGGGTTCCCTGCCTTGTCGGACAAGGCGTTCCCATGTGTGATGCTGTTGCTCCATCACGGGAAGTATCCGCTCCATGGGTACGTGAACCAGCCCGAATCTGCTCCCCCATTTTTCGCGAATCCGTTCCTGAATGATCTGGTGCATCCCGCTACACACAGGCTCCGGGATACTGACGCGAATGGCACAGGTGATCCAGTATGTGGTCAGCGAAAGCAGCATGGTGGTGAGGGCCTGAGCTTGTCTGGGGGTCATGACGAGGCCATAGTCTTTGAGAAAATCCGGGGCGACGGCTGGAGGGATGAGGCCAAAGAGGGCATGGGCCGTCTGATGGGCTTGATCGGTCATGGCGTGTTCGGCGTGCCGGTCTGCGGGAACGTGTGACGACGTCCAGCATAGGGAGACACACGTTGTCGGGGCAAGTGCTCGCTTGACAGGGTACACTTGGACGGATAAGGCTTGCTGCGGGTACTTTCTCGAAATGGGTTCAAGCGATGGCGAAGGAGGCTGTTATGCGGTATTTCAAGTTGGTCGTATGTCCTTTTGGGCCTAGCGAGACGCCTGGAGACTGGGTAGAGAAGGTTCGAAGGCAAATCCTGGATGGAAAGGCACATTTCGGATGGAGTTGGATTCCAATGGACCCGGAGCACGGGACAGCCAATCTGTGGGAATTGCAAAAGAAATTGCAACGCGGAGAGCAACTCGAAGGCGGTGAGAGGGTGGTTTGGAATAGATGTCAGTTCCTTATCAAGCGCATTGAGATCGGTGACAGATTGATTATTCAAACCGAACGTCCACTGCGTCAGTTCCTTATTGTGGAAGTGACAGGTCCCTACGGATTTTTGGGCACGGAACGTGATTTCAATCACTATCTGGAATGTAGGGCGATTACCGAAGAATACGTAAACATCGATTCCCTGCCCCAATATGTCCGGCACGACCTTACCAAGCGCGGTCGCTATTATCAGATCTATGGAGAAGCTACCATAGAGTATCTTGAATCTTGGAGAGGCGAAGAGGCGCATCCAAGGACTCATGCCCATGAAAAAGAGGAGACAAATGAGGAGATCATTGCCAAGGTAATTAAAATCATCCACAAACGGTGGCCGGCAAAGGATTTTGAGACCTTTATGAAAGAATTGATCGGGAAAATACCCTGCGTTGAGGTTGTTGATGATTCGAAAGACAACCACAAGGGTTGGGATTTTTTGATCCGCATTCCGGATCCTCTTTGCTCAGGGGAATTTCTTCACGACCGCATTCCTGTTCAATGCAAGAATTACACGGGTCCGGTTAACAGCGACAACCCAATTGACGATCTGATGAGATGTGTACAAAACTCTGACTCCACGATCTTCTATTTGTGTATTCTGGGAGATGTAACGGAGGAATTTAAGGAAAAACTTGCTGACGCCGCAGAACGAGCCGGGGATAACGCCGGCAGGGATGTCCAGTTTAGAATAGTGGACCAATACGAGATCGCAAGACTGTATATGAAATACATGGTTTCATAGCCGAGAAATGAGACACAAAGAAAGCGGGCATCTTTTTTTTTCTGTACGGGGGGCGGTTATCCTGGTCGCGGACAAGCTGATTGACAAACGGGATAGTCGGTCAAGGCGATGGTGGCCTGGTTCCTTATGGCAATTGCGGGATTGTGGATGGCTGATGGCGTGGCCTTGCTGGTGGCGCCGCTGTGGGTCGTTGAGCGGATGCGGCACGTTGTCCTGACTTCCACGGCGATGTCCACATGGTCGGGGGTGACCCTGGTGGCGGGGCTTATCCTCATCTTTGCCTCGCCCGAACTGGATTACCAGGCCTTGTGGGTGATCATGGGTGTGGCCATGGTGGCAAAGGGGGGATTGTTGCTGTTGGCCAGTGACGACACATGCCAGGCCGTGTTGCGATGGTGGATGAGCAGGGAAGCCGTGGATTACCGGTTTGCGGGGTTGGTCTTGTGTGGGCTCTCTTTGCTGCTGCTTCACGCGTTGGGGGGCTTTGGCTCGCGGTAAAGAAAGGACGTCGTGGTCGTATTCCTCCTGGGGGTGTTCAGTGCTGTCTGGGGCGCGTTGGGCCTGCTGTTCGTCGTCGCGCCCGTGCCGGTGCTTGACTGGGCCAAACGGGTGCTCTTCGATACCTGGTGGCGATTCTGGGTCGCGCAAGCCACGTTGGTGATCGGGTTACTCCTGATCGTCGGTACGTCGTCCCTGGAAGGACGGTGGCTGTGGGTCACGTGTGGCGGGATCGGCGTGGTGAAAGCCTGTTGGCTGCTTGGAGCGTCCGAACCGTTTCGAGACCGGGTGTGGCAATGTGTCAGTCGCTGGCCGGTGTGGCTGCTTCGGTGCGATGGGGTGTTGGGGGTAATGCTTTCTGGCCTGTTGGCCGCAGACTGTGTGCTCCATGGCTGACATGCCTGCCATCCATGACGGGGACCAAGAGACGCTGGCATCGTTGTGGGAGAACCACCAGGCGGCGGCCTGGCCGGTTGCCGTGGGGGATCACGAAGGGGAACTCATGACGCTGGACACGGTGTTCGGCGGGTGTGTCGTCTATGTTCTGGAAGAGCGGCATCTTGATCCGCAGCGCGTGACGATTCTCGAAGACAGCCTGTCCGAATTGGAAGCCCTGCTTCCGGAATTGCCTGAGGAGGCTCTCGGCTATTTCGAACGGCTCAAGCGGTTGGGCATGGTGGCTCTCGCGGTGGGTCGGCAGGGATGATACGGACTCTGCTCGGTACCGGAGGTATTTCCTGAAAGATTGGCGCATGCCTTCGGGCACTTGAGTGAGCGTGCGCCAGAACAAGATGAGTAAAATGGAAAATGCAAATTCTTGGGAACGAACTTTGCCTGGCGATACTCGGCGATACTGAAGAAGTTCTTGATCGTCAGGTAGCGGATGCTTCGGTTGACCTGATCTTTGTTGACCCTCCCTATAACATTGGAAAGAGATTCTCCAACTTCTATGACAAATGGCCTAGTGACAGGGAATATGCTGAATGGTGTTATCGATGGCTTGATCTTTGTATAAAAAAGTTAAAACCAACAGGTTCAATGTATTTAATGACAAGTACACAGGCCATGCCCTATCTGGATTTGTTCATAAGAGAGAAATTAACTGTCTTGTCCCGCATCATCTGGGCCTATGATAGCTCAGGGGTACAAGCGAAAAAACATTATGGCTCCCTTTGGGAACCAATTTTGTTCTGTGTTAAGGACAAGAAGAATTATACCTTTAATGCCGATGAGATTTTAGTTGAGGCTAAGACGGGAGCAAGGCGAGGATTAATAGATTATAGAAGTGATATTCCCAAACCATATAACACAAAAAAAGTACCCGGAAATGTCTGGGAATTTCCCCGTGTGCGCTATCGGATGGATGAATATGAACGCCACCCGTCGCAAAAACCTGAAGCACTGTTACGAAGAATAATTACGTCAAGCTCCAATGTGGGAGATTTAGTTCTCGACCCTTTTGCCGGAACGTTTACCACCTGTGCAGTTGCTCAATGGCTGGGCAGAAAATCTGTGGGGATTGAATTCCAAGAGGAATATTACAGAATAGGCTTGCGTCGGTTAAACATCGCCGGTGATTTGAATGGTGAAAAACTCAGGCCACCGGCTAAAACTTATGTAAGAAAAAATGGACCGAACAGCAATCGTGGTCAAGCGGGGCTGTTTTAGTTTATGCAACATGAGTTTACACCAAAAATCAAGGAAATTCTCGAGAAGCATTTTGGCGATTCCGCTGATGATATTTTCGAGAAAAGCTACCTTGTCCGCTATTTGAACGCCAAAACCAAGTCAGTGAGCAGTGGAAGCAAGTCCAGGGGGGCATTTGCAAATCATTATGCACTTTATGTCCTTGTGGAGGATTATATTTCAAAAGGGTTCGCTGGTGACGATAGTTCTTATTCGGAATATGAAGGGGCTATCTATACAGGCTTGTTTACACGAATGAGAGAGTTATTTTTTGGGAGAAAACTTCAAAATCATGCGCTCAATAACCGCATGAATGATGAGTTCAAAAAATTTTTTCCAGACGTTTCACATCAGCCGATTATCCGAGACCTTCAAACGAAAAGATATTGGATAAATGAAAATCTCCTGAAGATTGTAGTTGGTGGCAAGTCGTACAATATTGCACACTCAATCATAGAAATAATTGAGGCATACATCGAAGCAAAGAAGTCTGCCTTTGATCGGTTTATCGTCTACACGTCGGATCTCGCGCAAATTTCAGATAAGGATGCAGACAAAGCAATCGATTTTATCAAACAATTGATTCAGCCAAATGTAGATGCGAGAGTGTTCGAGATAGTGAGTTACGCGATATTGAAGTCACATTACGCGGATACCATTTTGTATTGGGGCTGGGAGCCTGGTGAATTGAACGAAGAACCCCTAAAACTGTACAAAACAGGCCGGACCAACGCTAATGACGGCGGGATTGATTTTGTAATGAAGCCGTTGGGAAGGTTTTTTCAGGTAACAGAGACTCTCGACTTCAAGAAGTATTTTCTTGATATTGATAAAATCCAGCGATATCCAATCACTTTTGTGATAAAAACCAATCTGAAAGAAGAAAACATTTACAACCAACTTGAGTCAAATGCTCGATCTATGTATGGGATACATGCTGTAGTGCGACGTTATATGGAATCTATAGAGGAAGTGATAAATCTTCCAAGGCTCACAGAAATATTCGTAGAACAAGTGGAAAGGGAAAAAGTAAAGGCAATAATGGATGAGATATCCCTGCAGAGCAAACTAGAGTTTAATTACGAATAATGTACCCTGACGAAGCCCCACCGGGTAGAAATTCCGCCATGCTCTCCATCACAGTCGGGGGGCTTGGGGACGTAAGTCGCAAGATAGCTAATTAGTAGCGTGTGTGAGGAATTGGGATTGTAACGTCTAGCAATCTCAAGAGCTTGAGTTGCCCCAAAACGGGGCAGCTTTCGCTTCTTGAAAGATGCGCTCAATTGACGTTCCCGGAACCCCTGTGTTAGCGTTTCCCCCATGCACGCGGGGCCATTGTTGTCGTCTTGCCCGTAACCTGCCGATCACTTCCAGCCACGCCATGGAGCACGCATGGATAAAGATCTGAAAAGTATTTTAGGGAAATTGCAGTACACCGACGATGCCAAGGTCGTGCAGCAAATCACGGAGCAGACCAGACAGGTGCAGGCCCGCATGTCTGGGATCCGTCACAAGATCGCGGTGATGAGCGGCAAAGGCGGGGTCGGGAAGAGCATGACCACCGTCAATCTGGCCCTGTCGTTGGGACGTCAGGGCTACAAAGTCGGCATCATTGATGTGGATCTCAACGGCCCCTGCGTGCCCCGCATGATGGGCATGCATGGTCGTCAGCTTGAGGTCACGTCGGAAGGGGCGCGTCCGCCGGAAGGGACCTATGGCATCAAGGTGGCGTCCATGGATTTCCTGCTCAGTGAGTCGGCGCCGGTTCGGTGGAAAGGCCCGATGGATTTGAGCCCTGTCTGGTTGGGGCTGACGGAAATGAACGTGATTCGGGAGTTTCTGGCCGATGTGATCTGGGGCGATCTGGATTATTTACTGGCCGACCTTCCTCCGGGTGCCGCTGCGGACAAACCGCCCGTTCTCGCCAGTTTCCTTCCCGATCTGGCAGGGGCGGTCATGGTCACCACCCCGTCGGAAGTGGCGTCAGAAGTGGTGCAGAAGTCCATTGGCTATGCGACCGAACTGGGGTTGCGTGTGTTGGGTGTCATTGAAAATATGAGCCGCTACCGGTGCCCGTCCTGTGGCGCCGAGCATGAACTCTTTGATGGTGATACCGAGAGCATGTGTCGCGCACTTGATCTGCCGTTGCTTGGCCGCATCCCTTTTGACCGGAATTTTGCCAGAACATTTGATAAAGGGACCCCGTTGCTGGATGCGGATTATCCGACGAACCGGCGCTACCACGATATTGTGGAGCGCATGTTATCCATTGTCGATTACAAAAAGGTGCTGGCTGAGAAATTGTGATGCGAAACCATGATGCCACCCCTTTTTGACCGACCATTGTCCCGCGTGAGGCCGTTATGAAATTTGTCTGCTTGAATTGCGAAACCTACATGACCTTTCAGAAAGTGGAAAAACCGGCGGAAGGGTCGCTGGGGGTGTTTTTTGTCTGTGGATCCTGCGATGCGAAGTTTTCCATGGTGACGAATCCGGGCGAGACGCAGATGGTGACGTCCCTGGGCGTCCAGCTTGGGGGGCGCACCGAGGCGGCGGCTCCCCTCGAAATGACGAGGGGCGGGTTGCAGGAAAGCGTCGGTGCTCCTGCCGCAGCCGGGTCCATGGCGAATTATCTGAACGACAAAATTCACGCGGGACAGCCGGCAACGGCGGCAGGGGCGCCTGCGTCTACCGTTGCGCATGCTGCGCCCGCCCCATCGCCGGCGAACGCTGGCCAGGAAGAATCGGCCGGAGGTTGTCCATTTTCGGCGATGGTGGCGCAAATGGGACTCACCACCGGGGGGACTGCTACAGGCACTGGTGCGGGAGGGGCACCCTCCGATCTGCAATGGAGCGCCGACGCGCAGGAACGATTGGGTCAGTTGCCGTCGTTTGTGCAACCCATGGTCAAGGGGAGTGTGGAGACGTACGCGCGGAAGCATGGCTATACGACGGTCACACTCCAGGTCATGGATGATTCGAAGAATGCCCCAACGGGTATGAACTGGGATCCGGATGCCACGCAGCGGTTGCACAACATCCCGGATTTCATTCAGCCCATGGCCCGCAAGGAAATTGAACGCCTGGCCCAGGAACGTGGCGCGACCACTGTGACGGCGGCATTCATGGACGAGGCGAAAGAGAAATTTATGAAGTTTATGTAGGCGTGTTGTCATTCCCCTCAAGCCCCCCCCCTGGATTCCCGCTCAACTCACTGCGGGAATGACGGAGGGGGGAATGCGGGAATGC
>RKSG01000186.1 GCA_007570995.1 Nitrospirales bacterium | reverse complement strand
GCCCCCCACCGGCCCCCAACCGGCCAGCCAGAGCAAAAAAATGGAGGCCATCCCTTGGGACAGCCTCCATCACGCATGGTCGCAAAACCGAAAACCGTTTACTGTATCACCGTGGCTTTGGCACCGGCCGGGTTGACATCGACCTTGTTCAGGCTCCCTTCAACCTCCGGCAGACGTCCCGCTCCCATCGAGGATTTAATCCGCATCCGGTTTTCATCGGTCATCATGTGCATGGCATTATTCGTGAACGATGACGCCTTCATACTGGCTTCGGGACCCACGGCATTGGATTGACCGGCATCATGGCTGGTCCGGGTCCCATCAACGGGAGATTTGGTTGCTGACATCGGATATCCGGCATGTGAAGGCAACAGACCTGGATTCGCAAACGCCAGCGATGCAGTCATCGCACCCCCCGCTAACGCAATCAGAACAGGACGAAGACTTTTCATAATTCCGCTCCTTTGTTAAGACAGGTTATAGCCGACGAACATCTGGGAATGTCTCATGGAAAGCGTGCCAAATCCTATGCGTTTCCCCGTGAGGTGTCAAGCCAGGATGAGAAGCCTGTGGCCCCCTGTCGCCTGGGTCATGCCGGGCGACGGCGTGGCGGGCGGCTCCTCCGGCGATAGGGGGCTCGCGGCCGCATGGCCGGCAGTCTGATGGTGACGAGCGTCCCTTCCTCCGGGCTGCTCTGTATCGCGATGTGCCCCTCATGTTCTTCCACAATTTTTTTCACCATCGCCAACCCCAACCCCGTTCCTGACCGTTTCGTCGTAAAATAGGGTTCAAAAATTTTCTCGCTCAATTCGTGAGGAATGGGCACGCCATCGTTGTGAATGCGGATGACCATTTCAGGAAAATTTCCCCGTTTCGGCGACACAGCGATGCGGAGTTTCCCCTCCGGGGACATCGCCTCCAGTGCATTCTCCAGTATACTGAGGATGGCATGTTTCACTTTCTCTTTATCCCACCGAACCTGGTCCAACCGTTCGGGGAATTCCTTCGTGACATCAATACGGTTCACTTTCAAGTCCGTCTCGACCAGGGCAAACGCCTCTTCAATCAGCGGGATGACCTGGCACGGGCGTCGGTCCAGGGCAAGCGGTTTCGCAAAATCCAGAATCTCGTTGAGCAGTGTTTCTGTCCGGACCAGATCCCGCATGGCGGACTCGATACGGGTTTTGACATCAGCATCAATGGCCCCATCTCCCGTCACTTCCTCCAGCTGGGCTCGAATATACCCCATGGGTTCGCGAATCTCGGTTGCCAGAAACGAGCCGACTTCATTCAAGGCCGATTGACGTTCCTGACGACGAATAGCCGGTTCGGAAATACCGGGCAGGGGCAACTCCTGGCTAGGGGGCACGTGAGGAGAAGAAGCGGCCGCGAGATTCAGGGCAGGATCTTCAAAGCACTGAGACAGTTGTGTCATGACCGGCGCGAGCGTGCCTGAAGCCGATTCGGCCGATTCATACCGGGACGCCGTTTGAGACGCCAGGGTGATCGTGCCAGCCACACGCCCCCGAACAAAAAAGGGCACCACCAGCACGCACTGAAACCGGTCGCGGTATAACTGTTTATAATCGTGAAAGCGTCCCTGTGTGGAGGCCAGATTGTGATCCAGACGCGGTTTCCGATGCCGCACCACCCAGCCCGACACAGAGTCGTTCAGCGACAGTCGGTGGCCCGGCACAAGCTCTTTGGCATGCCCACCCAGACACACCAGCACCTCAAGAGCCGCCGCGACCGGGTCATACAGGGTGACCCATCCACGATCAAAAGGCACCAGCGCCTGTGCCGCCGTCAGACAGGTAGCCATGCGCTCCTGGACTTGCGGCGAGGTATACGTTGGTGTCGTCGAGCCGGATGCGTCCGAGGCGGAGCGTGACGCCGGCTGGTTCTGCAACACCCAGGGACGCGCCAGGATCACAGAATGGTCAAACAGACTGGCCTCTCGCAAGCGGTCAGTGACCGTATGACTGACCGATTCGATCATGGTTTTTTCCCGCTTCGTCCACACTCGCCCTTCCGGCTTTCCGACCACCAACACCCCATAGACTTCTTTGCCGTCTCTGAGGAACATCGCCAGCAGATTCTTGTAACCCGGGGTCACCATGCGTAGTTGCAGCCCCCCCGATGCCGCACCCTCATCCCGTATCCCGAGGCGACCGTCGGACTGGCCCGCATTGCCGGCCGAAAGGGTTCTGAGCACCGCGCGGACCTCGCGATCTGAAAATCCCCTGGCCACCTGAGACACCAACGGCCCATCGAGCTGGCTCATAATGGCCACCATCACATCCATGCCCAGATCACTCACCGCGAGGGTGACGACACGCTGGAGCGCTGTCTGTTTCGTGGTCCGAACTGAAGCTGTCGTGTGTTTTCTAGCCATTGCAGTGAACAGAACCCGTCGTGCACGTCACCAGCAACACGGGCCAACTCAATTGATGTGTTTGATCCGTCGCGGCCTGACCACTTCCACATGGCCCTGCCCGGAGAGCATCAGATTCGCCGCCCCGCTGACAAGGCTGACCAGCAGGGCACCGCCGATCGCCGACCACCATCCATCCACGTGAAACCCCTGGACGAAGAAAGCAACCACCCGCAACAGGAATGCGTTGATCACCACCATAAACAGCCCAAACGTCACGATGATGAAGGGGATCGAGAGCACATACAGCAGTGGCCGCACCACAGCATTCAGCATCGCCAACACCAGAACGCCAACCAGGCCCGAGGCAAATGAATTAATGGTGACGCCCGTGATCACACGGCTCGCGACAAGCACCGCCACGCCCGTGACCACCACACGGAGCACGAATCCCCTCATGACACCGTTCCGCTCACGAGCGCGCCGTGCCGGCCACAGTCAGATCAACAGACTGTTGCCGTCGGGTCGTTTTGTCACTGGGATCATAATCGGCCACAAACTCCTTCGTCGCGCCCTGCGCCGACACGGCAACGGTTGCCCCGGCGTCTTCATTGTGCATATGCAGGAAAATCTCGTAATATCCGCTGGCATTCGTCCTGCCCGACGCCGCATGACCCCCTTTGACCTTGGGCACCGCCTGCACGGTCACATCCGCAACCCCCGTCCCCGACGCATCCCGGACATACCCGAACACCGTAAAGCCATGTTCCACGTTGGCACGTACAAAGACGGGACGCGGCGTGTCGGCCGTGGGATCTTTCAACGTGGACAAATAGGTCGCCAGACTCATCACTTCTTCATCCGTCATCAAATCTTTATATTTGTCCGGCATCCGGCCCTTTTTATGCTCTTTCTCAAACCCGCTGGCATACAGATAGGTCGGATCAAGGATTTTTTTCCTGATATCGCCCACTGTCAGCAAACTGCCGATGTTGTCCAGGATCGGCCCCCGTTTCTTGACGCTTCCCTTGCCCCCAATGGTGTGGCAGTTATAGCATTCATACAAGTCATAGACCTCGGCCCCCTGTTCCACCACCGTGAGCCGCTCCGAAGACGATTCAGGGACAGGACTCGTCACCGGCGTACTCCCCGGTTCTCCTGCCGGGGCAACCCGGGCCAGCCGCGCTGAGATCGTGTTCACCTGCTCCTGCAGTGTCCCGACCTGACCCAGCAACGTGTCTGTTTCGCGACGTTCAGCCAGTGCCTTGTCCCGTTTACGTTTGAGAATTTTTTCGATTTTCCCCTTCTCCACTTCAGGATCATATTGCGGCAAAATCGACGCCCCCCCGATATACACGACGGAAAGCCCGAGGTAGAAACCCACCAGTGCCACCACAGCAGCCCGCCCCGACAGCCTGGCCATGGGAGGAGCGTCCAGGAGCAGAAACACCGCAAGACCAAACACCACATATGCCGCAAACATGTCCTGGAACACGCGAGGAAAGCCAAGGACACCGCTCCCTGTCCAGACCACGATAGCGAGCACGGCCGTAAGAATGATTTTTCGTGTGACAGGAGACCATAGCATGGGAGGGTACCGTGGTCAGACAGTACGCTTCTTCACTTCATACAAGAGGGAGCACCAGCACGCACCATTGATCGTTGAGGGAAGGAGACAAGCCACAGATGAGTGGTCGTATTGTAGCAGGGCAGCCTGCGTCACACAAGTCAGGGTATCCGTCCACCACCTGTGGCAGTCAGGTTGGAATGGCAGGAGGAGTCGGGCCGGAGCGTGCGGAATAAGTCATTTGGGTGGTTTCCCTGGCCGCCTTTGTAGTTTCGCTGCCCTCACGCTACAATGGATTCATGCGTTGCTCTCGTTCCACTCCTGCTTCGTTTCATCGGGCCGCGTTCTGTTGGGCATTGTGCGTGGGACTGACCATGTTTGCGACAGCGTGTCAGTCCGGTGATCCCGAGTATACAGAAGACCACACGCACTTTGAGCGAATTGTCGAGGCGGTGAAGGCCTTGCAGTCAGCGTATGAAACCCGGGATCTGAAAGCGTTTCAGGCCCTCCAGTCGACGTCAGCGGACCTCGATCAGCTCACACGCGACATGGAAAAGGACTTTGCCACCTATGCCACGATTTCCCTGACCTTGACGATTGAGCGCATATCCACTCAGGAAAACCAGGCCACGGTCAATGTTCGCTGGGAAGGCATGTGGCAACGCGAATCCGACGCAACGCCAATACAGGATCGGGGACACGGGGTGCTCGTCTGGAGTGGCCGGGCTGTGGTGTTGCTGGAGCATGTGGAGGGGAATCTACCTTTCGGAAGAGCCAACCGTTAAGCCGCGTCATCTCACGATAAACCTGCTGTGGGCGGGTGCACGCCAGGCCGTGTCAATCGTCAGGCCATGAATACCGTCACAACACCATATCGCCGGGGGCCAGAGGCCGATTTTCTCGTCATCGGAAGCGGGATTGCAGGATTGCGCGCGGCGATTGAGCTGTCTCGTCTCGGGCAGGTCCTCATTGTCACAAAAGGCAGCCGGTTCCAAAGCAACTCCATGTACGCCCAGGGAGGCGTCGCCGTTGCCCTGCAAGCCGACGATGATGTGCACCTGCATTTCTCCGATACGATTCGGGCCGGACATCAGCTTGGTCGGGAAGACGCGGCGCGCATCCTGGTAGAGGAAGGGCCGGCGCGTATTCAGGAACTCATCGCCTGGGGCGCGAAATTTGACAAGATCGGCGGACAATTTGCCTTTGCCACAGAAGGCGCGCACAGCCGAAGCCGTGTCCTGCGGGCCAGGGGCGACGCAACGGGTCATGAAATCATTCGCGTGTTGCTGGAACGCGCCAGACAACAGTCGAACATTCGATGGTTTGACCGTCATTTTACCAGGGACCTGCTGGTCGTGGACGGCCGATGTTATGGCGCGATTGTGGTGAATGAAATCACGCGGGACGTGCAAACCCTCCCGGCAACCTGCGTGCTCCTGACAACGGGCGGCGCCGGACAGATGTACGCCAGGACCACCAACATGGACAATGCGACGGGCGATGGCATGGCCATGGCGTACCGGGCAGGGGCGGTCCTGGAAGATATGGAATTTGTGCAATTTCACCCCACCGCGTTGTATCTCCCCTCCAGCCCTCCCTGTCTGCTGTCCGAGGCCATGCGTGGCGAAGGCGGGATCCTCCGCAATCGCAAGGGTGAAGTGTTTCTGCCGCGGTATCATCCCGCCGCCGAACTGGCCCCGCGCGATATTGTTGCACGGGCGATCTGGTCGGAAATGGTGTTGACTCGATCACGCCATGTGTATCTGGACGTCACCCATCTGGGCAAAGACTTCATCACAACACGTTTCCCCACGATCTATCAGACCTGTCTGCGTTTTGACATTGATATCACGGAAGAATGGATTCCGGTTTCTCCGAGTGCCCATTATTGCATGGGAGGTGTGAAAGCCGGGATTGATGGAGAGACCACGCTGCCCGGGCTGCTGGTTGCCGGGGAAGTCGCCTGCAACGGGGTGCACGGGGCGAATCGTCTGGCCAGTAATTCCTTACTGGAAGGGCTGGTCTTCGGGTGCCGCGTGGCCCGGTCCGCGGCAGCACTGTCCGGCGGTTTCAGTCGGACATACCTGAACAGTCTGGTCCCGCGTGTGGTCACGGAACCGGTTGGCACGCTGGAGGACAGCGAAAAATTAAGAAATTCTCTGCGGCGTCTGATGTGGGAAAACGTCGGGTTGGTCAGGACCGGCGATTCCCTGGTCCAGGCACTGGCCTGGCTTGTTCGCTGGGATCGACATATTCAGGGAACGTTGCAGATGCGCTCCGATCTCGAAGTCAAAAACATGATTCAGGTCGCGCGGTGTGTGACCGAAGCTGCCCTGTGGCGGGAAAACAGCCTGGGTGCCCATTACCGCGAAGATTTCCCGACCTGCACTGGCCCGGCGTGGAAAACGCACAGTCAGATCCGGCGGGCACCGCCGTCCGAAGCGACGCCCCTCGCCAGTCCCCAGGCCGGGTAACCCTCCACGTCTTTTTGTCCGGTTACCTGCTGAAGGCAACAGACTCTCTCCTGCAGGAACCAGCGACTCTTGCCCGTCAATAAGCGGCCTCGTCGTGCCTGTGCCGAGTCAGCACTGGCCCGGCTCCATTCCCCCCGGCCGTCATTCCTGCGTACGCAGGAATCCAGATGGTGTTGGGCCTATCATGCGACGGACAAGCCCCCCCCGGCCGTCATTCCTGCGTACGCAGGAATCCAGATGGTGTTGGGCCTATCATGCGACAGACAAGCGAGGAAGAACCGATGAGCAAATTTCGTCTCAGGCTGCGTGCGTCTGGTCTCGCGCTGTGTAGGCTGATGTCGACAAGATGGTTCCCCCCGTCACCATCAACGCTGCTTGCGGATCATGCAGTCATACCGGTGTTGAAGGATGGCCACACAGGAACCGGACGATTGCTTCGGCAAGGCTCTGTCGTCAATCGTTTCCACCGGGAGAATGCCAATCCCGCTGCTGGTGAGAAAACATTCATCAGCGTCGTCCAGGATATCAGGGAGGTAGCGGCCTTCCTGTGTATCCAGGCCAAGGGCGGGAGCGACCTCAAGCACAAGCCCCCGTGTGATACCTGGCAGCACACCACAGGCCAGCGAAGGGGTGTGCAGCGTGTTCTGCTTCACAACAAAGAGGTTGCTCATTGAACATTCAGCCAGATACCCGTCAATGGTCAGCTGCAAACCTTCAAAGGCTCCCCGCGCGGCGGCCTCGCGCGCGGCCAGCAGCATGTTCACACAGCTCAGCGTTTTGGCCTGTGTCGGATACGACGCGGGAGAAGGCCTGCGAATCGTGGCGGTGATGATCGGCACCCCGTTGTGCCGTTGCTGTGCCGTGATGGGCCGGAGGGGACGCGGGACCAGCACTACCGTGGGGCCGGTGTACGCCTCCGCGGTCGCAGCACCACCGTCCCGGGGGAGGCAG
>RKSG01000184.1 GCA_007570995.1 Nitrospirales bacterium | reverse complement strand
CGCACGGAGCGCCCCCTGGTCGCACGGAGCGCCCCCTGGTCGCACGGAGCGCCCCCTGGTCGCACGGAGCGCCCCCTGGTCGCACGGAGCGCCCCCTGGCCGCACGGAGCGCCCCCTGGTCGCACGGAGCGCCCCCTGGTCGCACGGAGCGCCCCCTGGTCGCACGGAGCGCCCCCTGGTCGCACGGAGCGCCAGGGGCAGGCAGGGGCATGCATTCCCGCAGTCACCCCCTCCGTCATTCCCGCAGTGAGTTGAGCGGGAATCCAGGGGGCAAAGGAGAACACGATGAGTTTGGCTGACAAACAATGTGTGCCGTGCAGGGGAGGAGTGCCCCCGCTGGAACCAGTGAAGGTGCAGGAATTGCTGGGCCAGCTGGGCCAGGGATGGAGCGTGAATGCCGCGGGACATATCGAACGCACATACGAATTTAAAAATTTCGCAGAGGCCCTGGCCTTCGTGAACGCGGTCGGGGCAATTGCCGAGGCCGAGGGACACCATCCCGACCTGTACCTGGCATGGGGCCGCTGCACGATGGAAATCTGGACGCACAAAATCCAGGGACTGACGGAGAGTGATTTCTATCTGGCCGCTAAGGCCGACCGCGTGTTTGCCTCCCATGGCTGATGCTCTCATCACCATTGACCCGCCTTCTCATACCAACCCGGCGCGCGATACGGCACCCCGAAGCCACCCGAACGGCGCTCCGCAGGTGGCACTGGTCACCATGCCGTTCGGCTATGCAAAATTTCCGTCCATCCAACTGGGCACCTTGTCCCGTGTGCTGAAAAATCACGGCATCGGGGCGAAAAGTTATCATTTCAATTTGCAGTTCGCCCATCGCATTGGCCCGCGGCTGTATGACGTGCTGTGCGAAAAACGTGGCATGATCGGCGAGTGGCTGTTCGCTTCGATGCTCTTCCGCGATAACCCGAAGCACGCGCAGTACCCGCATGTGTTTCAACCCGTGTTTGAGAGTACGGCACGAGAAGCCGGGTGCTCCACGGCACTGTTGGAACATATCGCGCACAACGTGGCCCCACACTTTCTCACCACGCTGGCCACCACACACGACTGGGGACAATACAAAATCGTCGGGTTCACCTCGACCTTTGACCAGAACGTGGCAAGCCTCACCATGGCGAAATTGATTAAAGACCTGTATCCCGATGTGCGCATCGTGTTTGGCGGGGCCAACTTTGACGGGGTCATGGGCCTGGAACATTTCCGGGCGTTTCCCTGGATTGACTATGTGGTGGTCGGCGAGGGCGAAGAAACTTTCCCCATCCTGGTCCATAAAATTCTTCGCCAGCAGGAAGACGGGTTTCCCGCCGGCGTGACGTACCGCAAGGACGGACAGATTCACTTCCATCCCAACACGACACAGTTTGCCAGGTTCACCGAGGTTGGCCCACCGGATTACGATGATTATTTTGACACGGTGCGGGAACTCGAAGGGGCAGGGTCGACAGGGCTCAACCGGATTCTGCTCTACGAAGGATCGCGCGGATGCTGGTGGGGGGAAAAACACCACTGCACCTTTTGTGGCTTGAACGCGCAAGCCATGAAATTTCGCGCCAAACCGGCGGCACAAGTGGCCAGGGAAATGGACCTGCTCTCCAGCCGCTATGACACCACACGGTTCCGGCTGGTGGATAACATCATTGATTTACAGTACATTGACTTGTTGTTCGGTCACTTCGCCGCCAGTCACTACGACTTCGACGTGTTCATGGAGACCAAAGCCAATCTGACCAGGCAACAAATTCAAACGCTGGCCCGTGGCGGGGTGAAATGTATGCAGCCGGGCATTGAAAGTTTGAGTGCGGCACAGCTCAGGGAAATGGACAAAGGGGTCAGCCCGCTCCAGAATATTCAGTGTCTCAAATGGAGCCGTTACTACAACCTGGATATCAACTGGAACATCCTGCTGGGATTCCCGAAGGAAACCAACGAGGACTACCAACGCCAGATTGATCTCATTCCCTCGCTCCTTCATCTGCAACCGCCGGAGAGTACCGGCAAACTGTGGCTGGAGCGCTTCAGCCCGTATTTCATGCGGCCCGAAGACTATGGCGTGCGGATTACCGGCCCGGGTGCGGCTTACGAATATGTGTACGATGCAAGGAGCGTGGACCTGAACAAAATCGCCTATGACTTTGAATACGAGATCGCATGGAAGGTGGACCCGGCTCTCTATGAACAGTTAACCCGGCTCGTGCAGGAGTGGCGGGACCGGTATTTCTCGCATGACCGCCCGTTTCTGTTCTATGCCAAGGCCATGAGTTACGTCACCGTCTACGATGGCCGCACTGACCACCCCACCAGCGAGCGATTCGACCAGCCCTTTTCGCTGATTCTTAACGCCTGCAATGAAACGCCGAAAACGCTCGACCAGATCCGGCGTGCGGTGGCCGAGCAGGCACCGGCATCGTCGGGAGTGGGGCCATCCATTGAGGCCGCGGTCTCGACCCTCGTCGCCAAGCGCCTCATGGTGGAAGAGAAGGGACGACACTTCACACTCGCGCTTCCGGTCAATCCGCATCTGTAAGGCGACCGCCCCTCTTCATGC
>RKSG01000130.1 GCA_007570995.1 Nitrospirales bacterium | reverse complement strand
AGTGTTGGCATGGGTCACCCGTCAATAACGAAGGGGCACGCAGGCCGTTCAGTCTCTGTCGGCCGGTGCCGCACTTCTGAAATGGTTGTGTAATGACAGGGTCTGCCGCCGTGCCCGAAACCGGCCGGGTTGGCGGGCGTTATGTTCCAGGGGCCTTGTGATTGTTCACCACGGGCATTGCCGTGGCAACAATGGCGGGACAGGAGGCGTAGCTCAGGTGGCACACGGGAGAATCCTGTTGCGTTCGTCCACCTGAATCACCGTCGGACGATGACGCTTGACTTCGTCTTCCTCGTAATAGTGGTAACAGAAAATAATGACCCGATCCCCAATCACCCCTTTGCGTGCCGTGGGGCCGTTCAGTACCACGGCACCGGAGCCGCGCGGGCCGTTCATGGCATAGGTCGTGAACCGCTCGCCATTGTGCAGATTCGAGACCATCACGACCTCATAGGGCACAATGCCGGCCGCATCCAGTAAGTCTTCGTCGACCGTCAGGCTTCCTTCATATTCCAGGCAGGCGTCGGTTATCACCGCTCTGTGGATTTTCGACCGCAATAATTGACGTAACACTGGCGCCTCGTGTCTGTTGTGTCACCGGTCACTGATAACTTGCGGAACGCGAAACAATCCGTCCACGGCCTCGGGCGCGTTGCTCACCGCCTGCTCCTGGGAGAGTGAAGGGCGCACTTCGTCGTCACGCCATACGCTGACGTGGCCCGCCGCCATGGATGTGGTCTCCGGAATGTCCGTGGTGTCCACTGCGCTCATGTCTTCCACATACGTCAGAATACGGCTGAGCTGGCCGCTGAATTGTTCCACTTCTTCCTGGTTCAGGCGAAGCCGGGCCAGCTCCGCGACGTGTTCGACTTCTTCGCGACTGACTTGTGTGCTCATCTGCCGTGTGGCTCCTGTTTGGGTGGTTTGGCCTGGTTGGGTTTCAGCAGGTCCCGGCGAACTGTGGCACAGTTTTTTCGGGGTGAACGTGGCAACGGTGGCGTATTTGTACCACGACGGAAGGGCGAAAAGCTATCTTCGGGCTTTGTTTTCCCATTCTGGATGTGGGGTGCTTTGGGACGGTCGGCGATGCTGTTTTATACGGCCGCAGTGGGCTTGCAGGGACTGGATTCCCGCTTACTACTGGCGGGAATGACGACGAAAGGACGGGCAGGTATGACGACACAGGAACGGCCATATGCAACGCACCCGAACGCCTTCTTTTCAGTCCCTTGTGGAGCATGGTAAGATTGTTCCATTTCTGTCGAGACGGAATCCATATACCATATCCACCGACAAGGGAGGATTTTTATGGCTGAGATTCAATGTCTGAAGTGTGAACAAACCGTAGAAAGGATGACCGAACCGCTTTTTCTGGGAAAGCTGGAAGAGGAAGTCAAAAACCATACGTGCCAGAACTGCTGGAACGAATGGAATAAACCCGGCGGCGTGAAGACAATGGTCATCAATGAATACCACTTGAACCTCGGCGATGAAACCGGACGCGCGACGCTTAAGAAACAAATGCGCGCGTTCCTGAAACTGCCCGACGCCGAGGTGGAATTTAAGGATTATCGCACGTGAGATGTTATACCGCCCTCCAACGGTCAGGCCCGGACAGGCCAGCCCCCCACCACCACAGGGGGCACCGGGCACCATCTCACAGCAGCCTCGCTCACAGAAACAGACAGGCCCCCTTGTCCCATGCCACTTTCCCCTTGTAGGATGGACACATGAATACTCCGCTCGGTAAAGGGATTTTCCTCATCGCCAGCCCCATCCTCCGTGATCCCAATTTTCAGCAAACGGTGATCCTGCTGTGCGAACACGGCCCGGAAGGCGCTCTCGGGGTCGTGGTGAATCGCCCAACGCAAATCACCATCACCGAAGTGCTCCCGCAAGTCCCTATCCTCGAAGGCCAGAACCATAAGGTGTTCGCAGGAGGCCCGGTGCAACAGAATAACCTGCTGATCCTGTACCGAACACCCGCAAGCCAGACCGATTCCCACCATGTCTTTGATGGGGTCTACCTGGGCGGCAACGTGAAGGATCTGGAGGAACTGTTGCAGGACCCAGCGTCCCTGGAAAATATGCGGGCGTTTATCGGGTACTCCGGCTGGGCACCAGGCCAGCTGGAAAATGAAATGCGCACCGGCTCGTGGCTGACGCAACCGGCTGACCCGGCGGCGATGTTCGAGTCCGACCACCGACGATTGTGGGGAAAGATCCTTCAATCGTCTGGTCACGACCTGCCACTGTCCGCAGATATGCCCGTCGAGTTGTATACCGACATGCCCGTTGATCCAAGTATGAATTAATCGCCCGCTCCCCCCATGAATCCATGCCGCCGCACACGTCGCGCGGCACGACACCGGCCGACCGATACGGATGGCACGCCCGCACAGGGCACCCCCTGATCGAACCATGACACACCACCCCCCTCCCCTCCCGAAAACGACACAGTTCAAACGACTCCTGTTGTCCGACCAGGTGGAGTTTTTCTGCGAAGCCCATAACGGCCTCAGCGCGAAAATCGTGGAAGAGGCAGGGTTCAAAGGCATCTGGGCCAGCGGCCTGACGATTGCCGCCCAGTTCGGCGTTCGGGATAATAATGAAGCCAGCTGGACGCAGATTCTCGATCACCTGGAATTCATGTCCGACGCGACGCAGATCCCTATTCTGCTCGATGGCGATACCGGCTACGGGAATTTCAACAATATGCAACGCCTGATCGGGAAACTGGAACAACGCCGGATCGCCGCCGTCTGCATCGAGGATAAATGTTTTCCCAAGACGAACAGTTTTCTGAAGGGCGAAACGCAACCGATGGCCGACATTGATGAATTCTGCGGGAAACTCAAAGCAGGAAAGGACGCGCAGGCCGATGATGATTTCTGCATTGTCGCCAGAGTCGAAGCCTTTATTTGCGGCTGGGGCTTGACCGAGGCCCTGCGCCGGGCCGAGGCGTATCACCAGGCAGGAGCCGATGGCATCCTCATTCACAGTGCCCTGACGACGCCCGATGAAATTCTGGCTTTCAAACGGGAATGGGGCGAACGTTGCCCGGTGGCGATTGTCCCGACGCGGTATTACGCCACACCGACCGATGTCTTTCGACAGCATGGCTTTTCACTGGTGATCTGGGCGAATCACCTGCTTCGCGCGTCCGTGACCGCCATGCAGAAAACGGCGCAGATCGTGCGAGACAACGAACACCTGCTCGCCGTCGAAGACACCATCGCGCCGCTCTCCGAGATTTTCCGACTGCAAGACGCCGAAACGCTCCAGCAGGCCGAACAGCGCTATCTGCCCCACAGCAGCGATCATCTGACGGCGATTGTCCTGGCCGCTTCCCGCGGCGATGAACTGGGCGAGCTGACGGAAGATAAACCCAAAACCATGGTGCCGGTTCAGGGTCTGCCGATTCTCTCATCGATTGCGGACGCATATCGTGCCGTGGGCATTCACAAGATTACCGTTGTCCGCGGCTATAAGAAGGAAGCCGTCACCCTGCCCCATCTTACCTACGTTGATAACGACGATTTTGCGGAGACCGGTGAACTCGTCTCCCTTCTCCACGCACTCCAGGCGCAACAGGGAGATTTTCACGACACCGTCATTTCATACGGCGACCTGCTCTTCAATAAATACATTCCGCAGATCATGATTCAGGAACCGGATGATTGGGTGATTGTGGTTGACAGTTGCTGGGACCGAACGACTTCTTACACACGACTGGGCGGGTTTGCGGAATGTACAGCCCCCAATTCACGGGAAGCCTACAACGCCAGAATCTATCTCAAACGACTGGGACGGGACGTGCCGCACACGGCCAGGCACGGCATCTGGATGGGGCTGTTGAAGGTGTCGGCCAACGCCGCCGGGTACCTGCATGATCTCCTGGTGGAGCTGCTGGCCGATCCCGCCAATAACAAAGCGGGGATGGCACAGTTATTTCAGACATTGCGCGCGCGGGATTGTGCAATCCGAGTGCTGTACACGGTGGGATACTGGCTGGATATTAACAGTCTCGCCGATGTGTTGCAGGCAAACGCTTTTCACAGTACCCCGCCAACCCTTGAGCGCGTCGCATCCCCGTCAGACCCGGCACGCCGCCACGAGCGTGCTCCCCTCGCAGGACAGGCAACCATGACAGAGCAACCACACGGCGGGCAGAATGCGTGAGGCCGCCGTTTGAAATGGAGGTTCCATGCAAACCATGACCGCGTATAACGGTGTGCCCATCCCGAATTTCATGTACGGCACGGCGTGGAAAAAAGAGCACACGACCCGCCACGTCCAGGAAGCCGTCCGTGCCGGTTTCCGGGCTGTTGATACGGCTAACCAGCTCATTCATTACGAGGAAGCCCTGGTGGGAGACGCCCTGCACGCCCTGGCACAAGAGGGCATCACGCGCGATCAACTGTTTCTTCAGACCAAATTCACGTCCGTCTCCGGGCAGGATCACCGGACGCCGTATGATCCCAGGTCTCCCGTGGCCCAACAGGTGGAACAATCTTTTGAAAGCTCACTTGCCCATCTTCGGACCGGGCATCTGGATTCCTACGTCCTGCACGGGCCGTCTTCGCGCGAGGGTCTCGACCGGGACGACTGGGAAATCTGGGCCACCATGGAGCAACTGTATCAATCGGGGCGTGCCAGGATGATCGGGATCAGCAATGTGCGACCGGGACAACTGCAACGACTGTGTGAGCAGGCCACCGTCATTCCCATGGTGGTGCAGAATCGCTGCTATGCGGCGTTGGGGTGGGATCGGGAGGTTCGGGCGATCTGCAAGGCCCATCACATCATTTATCAGGGATTTTCGCTGCTGACCGCCAACATCAATGTGGCCTGTGACCCGGCAGTGGGTGCCATGGCCAAACGGGTGAACACAGGGCCTGCGCAGATTATCTTTCGCTTTGCCCAACAGGCAGGGATGCTTCCCCTGACCGGTACGACCGACACGCAACACATGAAAGACGATCTGGGCATCGACGCGTTTGAACTGACCCCGGAAGAGCTTGCGCAGCTCGAAACGATCGCAGGATAACCGCCGGTGCGTCACCGCCCTCACAGACAACAGACACCCGTCGGCGGGCCTGTTCACCTTGCGCGACCTGCCGTTTCCTTTTCACCGTCCCGTCGCTGTGGTACACTTCGCCTTCGGTGTGCACGGATTCTCCCACGCAGACACCGCACCCCCGTGATGAAGACGACAGTCCCACAACAGACTCGCTTGCAGGGCCGCGTGGCCGTGCTGTGGGTCACGCGACTGGCTCCACTCATTTTTCTGGTGGCAGCAGGCACCCCGGCCATTGCCGACAACACGATCGACGACCTCGCCGGTCGTGTGGAAGCCGCATGGCTGGAAGGCGCCACCGCACGCGCGTTGCAACTCGTGGAGCGGGGCATTCAGGAACATCCGGGCGCGCTGAGACTGCAGACCTTGCGCGGTCATATCCTCACCGCCACGTCCCGTCGGTATCAGGAAGCCATTGACGCTTACACCGCCGTGCTGAAGAAGACCCCCGACGACCTGGACGTCCGCTGGGCTCAGTGGAGCGTGTGGCTGCGGGCAGGACAGGCGGATGAGGCCGTGGCAGCCATGGAACGCATCGCCGAATATGATGCCGACAATCCCCTGGTGCCCTTGCAGCTGGCACGGACACTCCGCACCCTCGATCGCCTGGAAGAATCACTGGGGTGGTATGAGAAAGCCGTTGACATGGCCCCGGATATTCCAGGCTGGCGGTTGGCACTCGCCCGGGCCAGGTTTGATATTCTGGATGGGCGGGGAGCACGTGACGAAGTCAAGCGCGTCCTGGACATGGTGGTGCCCGGTTCTCCCGAGGAAGTGGCGGCCCGCAGTCTGATGTCGGTGATCTACGGAGCGACCAAGGAACGGGGGCGACGCTTTGAACCGATTCTGACACCGGAAGGCTCCGCCGCCGAGCGGAAGGCATGGGCCGCCATTCGCGCCGATGCCTGGCGCCTCTTTGAGGCCGGTCGCTATGAGGAAGTCGAACCACTCTATCGAAAAATTCTGACCCTCAATCCCAGCGATTACAGCGCCACCCATGAACTGGGCATGACCTTGCTGCATCTTGAGCGTTGCGAGGAAGCCATCGCCGTCTTTGAAAGCCTGTCCATGATGCAACCATCGGATGAAGTGTATGCGGATGCGTTTTTTCGTATCGGCCAGTGCCTGACGAAAATGGAACGATGGGCCGACGCCCTGCCGTATTTTGAAATCCTCCGTGACGCGGCGGTTGAGTTTGAAGAACAGACCAGAGACGTGCCGCCCAAAGCCGACCTGCGCGTGCTGGACAGGAGCAAACTGGAGCAGTGGATCAGGGAGGTCAACCAGCATCTCCCCAAATCAGTTGACCCGCAGGATGAGACGAATGTCGCCTCTGCCATTCCGGATCCGGATGACCCGACCGCCCCGTCTCCTCTGACGGAAGCCGAACTCTACCGCCGCATCGCGGAAGCGAAGCTCCCGCCCGCGAAACAGATTGACATTGAAGGCTCGCTGATGGGACGAGACGCGGATTTCAGTATGTTTCGCTATGTCATCCCGGCCAGGCGTGTCATGCGGGATGACCGCCCCACCGGCACGCATCATTTTATCCCCCTTGAACCGCACGATACCTTCCCCGCCACACAGGAAGACATTTATCTCGTGTTCGGCCTTGTGATGGCTTCCTACGATGAAGTCCCTCTTGGCGCGTCATGTTTCATCGAACAATCCCACAGGGCCGGGACGACGGAGCCTGGCGGCCCTGTTGCCGGTGATCGTGTCGTCACGGGCATGGGGGACCAGTCCGGTTACTTTGTCCTGTCCGCACCGGACACAGGCTGGACGCCCGGCTTCTACCGGTGCGGCTTGTTTGTCGGCAGCGCGACATCCGCCTATACCCAGGCAGACGAAGTCCGGTTTCGTATCATGCCCTCCCTTCGTACGTCATGACAGGAGCCAATGCACGCAGCATGGTCGGCGTTGGCTCCGTACCATCGTTGCATTATGGATACAACATGTCAGGAATGATCGTTATCATGAAACGTGCCCTTGTGTGCGCCGCGGTGTTCTGGACGGTGTGGGGCGGTGGCCTCCGGACATTCGCCGAGGACACCACCACCAGCGAAGCCAGGGCGATTGTGACCGAACTGCATGAGGCGCTCATCGCCATCATGAAAGAGGGCCACACCCTCGGCTATCAGGGGCGCTATGAGGCCATCGCCCCCGTGATTGACAGGACGCACGATCTCGACATGATTGCGCGTCTGGTTCTCGGACGACACTGGAAAGGACTCACGGAAACGGAACAGGCAGGCTTTGTCCAAACGTTCCGGGACCTGAGTGTTTCGACCTATGCCGGGCAGTTCAAGGAATACGGAGATGAGCAGTTCACCATTCTTTCGGAAAAGCCGTTACCCAGGGGCAATCGCAGACTGGTGGTCAGCCGTCTGGAGCAAGCCGACGGGGAGCACATCGCCTTCCACTACATCGTGCACCAGGTGGAGGGCCAGTGGAAAATTCTCAGCATCAGCGTCAATGGCGTGAGCGATCTGGCCTTGAAACGGTCGGAATATGGCGGCATACTGGAGCAGGACGGTTTCCCGGCATTATTGCAGCGACTCCAGAACCAGATTCACAACTACAAGCGCGGGCTGTAGCCACACACCTGGCGTGCCTGTCGTCGAGGACAGCATGAGAACACATGCACCAGACCCGAAGAACGTGAAGGCTGGCACAGGCAGGGCGTTGACCCTGACCCTGGCACTGTTCGCGCTGATGACGGGATGTGCCACGACACAATCCGCCACCGTTGGAGAATCGGACGTCGATCCACTTGAACCGGTGAATCGCCCGATCTACTGGGCCAACGATTTCATCGACCAGACCATTGCGGCCCCGGTTGCGACGGCGTATGTTGCGTATACGCCGTCACCCATCCGGACAGGCGTGTCGAATTTCTTTGATAACGTGTCCTACCCGAACGTCATCTTAAACAGTTTTCTTCAAGGCAAGGGCGACCAGGGCATTCATGATGTCGGGCGGTTTCTCGTGAACTCGACGTTCGGGTGCCTTGGCTTGTTTGACATGGCCACGCCCCTTGGCCTGCATGCCCATGCCGAAGATTTTGGACAAACGCTGGGCGTGTGGGGGGTGGACGAAAGTGTCTATCTGATGCTGCCGTTTATCGGGCCAAATGATCTCCGGGACACACCCAACCTCGGCATCGGAGTCGTCACCAACATTCTGTTCTATGTGAGCAATCCGTATGTCGTGCCCGTCGCCATTTTAGGACTCGTTGACAGACGGTCCCGGGAGAGCGACGCCGTCAAATTTCGGGACCAGACAGCCGTCGAACCCTATGTCTTTACACGGGAAGCCTATCGTCAACACCGGACATTCATGATTCACGATGGCGATCCTCCCGTTGAAGAGCTTGAAGACCCTGCCCTGATGGACGAGACGCTGACCGACCTCGACGCAGGGGAAGACCTGACTCTCCAGACACACACCGACGAGCCTTAACGATCCGGTGCTCCACGTCCGACGATCATCGGTCACTCTCGAACAGACTTCCTGGGGTGCCCCTGCATGCCTCACCCCTCCGATGCCGTTGCGCCCGCTTGCTGCCGGCCATCATCCCGTCCCGACACCACCCACCACCCTCGCTGCGCACATTCAGCCATCAGCGCGGGGAGAACCACCAGCGCACATACCAGGGCCAACGTCAACACGACCACCAGCAACATCCCCAGACTGGCCATGCCCCGATGGTTCGAAAATCCGAGCACGCCAAACGACGCCATGGTGGTGAGGGCACTGAAGAATACGGCGTGAGACGTACTACTCTGTAAGACCTGGGCAATGGACCCGCCTTCCCGATTCCGCAGGATCAGATAAATGCCAAAGGCAATCCCCAGCCCGAGCACCAGGGGCACGGCAATCACGTTGGCCAGGTTCAGCGGGATGCCCAGTGCCAGACAGACAGCCACCGTCAGCACCATCGTCAGGACCAGAGGCAGGAGCACGAAGAGGACCTCCCCCGGCCGTCGAAGGACCACGAACAACAACAGGGCAGACAGCACGATGGCCAGTATTGTCGCACGGACACAGGCATCAACAATGGATCGTCCTCCCTCCAGAATCCCCACCGGTGACCCGATTGCCCGCGGAGCCACCTGCCGCACCTGATCCACGAACTGCCGTAAGGCGTGATTGTCTTCGAGGTTGCGAGCCGGAAATACCTCAACCCGGACCCGACCGTCCTGCGCGCGATAATGCTGTCTCAGGCTCTCCGGCAACGTCTCCAGCGTAATCTCATCGGGGGACATTAACCTTCGCAACCGATCCAGCCATGCCGGAAAATTTTCAAAGATTCTCGCGCGAAGGGTCTGGACCATCAGGGGCGATCCACCGGCCTCGTTCAACAGATTGTCCATCGCGTCCATCAAGCTGTGCAGGGTGTTCTGGTCCTGACCGGCATCGCGCGCATGCACTCCAAGGGTCTCTCGAAAATCCCGTATGGCCTGCACCTCCTCCTCCGTACTGGGAGCCTCGGCCGGCTCGCGCGGCGTGAGGATCGGATCGAGCACCAGGGCCATCTCATCAATCACGGCCAGCTTTTCCTCCTGCCCGCCAGGGACAAAACTCGAAAGCGTGACGACTCGATCAACCTCCGGTACCGACCGCAGGCGCTCGGCTATCGCGTCGGCCTCCGCCCCATTGTCAGCGATGACCTGGATGACATAGGGGGCCGTGTCCGGATCCGCCAGCAATTCCCGAAAGGTGGACATGCCTTCACTCAACGGATCCCGAAGATGCAAGGGGTTAAAATCAAACGGCAACAGCGGCAGCACGGCAACCGCCACCACCGTTGCGCAAGCCGTCATGCCAAGAATCACCCGCCGGAATCGCATGGCAGAAACCAGCCCTTCCGACGTCCCGGTCGTGGCATGGGAGGGAAGGACAGCCCGGGACCGGATCGACAGCGGAAACACGGTCAGGAGCGCCGGGAAAAACGTGACGTTGGCCAGCAAGGCCATGAACATCCCGCCACCCGCAATAAGCCCCAGTTCCGCAAATCCCCGGTACGCGGTCGGGAGAAAGGAAAAAAAACTGAGCGCGGCGGCAACCGCGGCAAGCGTCAGCGCCCCGCCGATGCCAGCGGCCGCACACTGCAAGGCCATCGCGTGGCTGCCGGTCCGTAAACATTCTTCACGGTACCGCATCCCGAACTGAATGCCGAAATCCACGCCCAGCCCAATGAACAACACCGGCGCGGACGCCGAAATAAAATTCAACGACCCGATGCTCGCCACGGCAAAGGCGGACGTCCACAGCAGGCCCACGATCAGCGTGCACACCATGGCACTCACAAGCCGCACGGCCCGAAGCCCGACAAGCAACACACAGGACACCAGCCCCAGGGACACCCCCGCCGCCACACCGGCACCTTCGGCGATGGTGTCCCGCTCTTCCTCTTCGATGGGAATCGATCCTGTCAGGCGAATCCGCACGTCGAACTGCTCCGACAGCTCCCGACCGTGCTGGCGAAGCACACCGAGCGGCCCAGCCGCCGCCGCCAGGTTCGAATAATCGAGCCGGGGTTTCACCAGAAGAAACCCGTGCAGGGCATCATCTCTGTCCGTCAGGTCGTCGATCATGGCCTGTTTCCAGATCGGGGTATGAGGCTGTCCGAGTCGCTGCGCGTCCATCGTCTCGCTCAGTAAGGCAAACAGTCTGGCAAGGCGTGTCCGTTGCTCGGGCTTCGAGTCCTCTTCCAACGCCAACGTCAGAATGGAGAACAGCCCCCGCAGACTGGGATCATGAACCAGCATCCCCAGGAATGGCTCCCAGGCTGTCAGACGCTCATCCATCCGCCAAAGCTCCTCGACGTCGAAATACATCAATCCATAGCGATCAAAAAACGCATCCTGCTGGGGTTGATAGACCGAGGAAAACACCGCGGGTTGGTGTTCAAGACGACCGGCCAACGCGCGAACCGCGTCGCGTCGGTGTTCAGCAGAGCCCTGATCCACCACGACCAGAATCAAATTATCGAGCTGCGGAAACGCCGCTTCGAACTCCCGCTGCAACTGCCTGAAGGGAAGATCGGGATCCAGCAAATTCATGGGATCCGTGTCGAGCGTCAGGTGGTTCACCGTATAGACCGCGGACAATCCGGCCATGGCGAGCCCCCCGATTACCACCCACACGGCGGCGCGACGGCACCGCTCCACCAGCCAGACCAGAAAGGCCTGATAGCCGCTTCCTATCCGGTCAAGCTGGTGACCCACCCGACGCGACAGGGTCATGTCATCGTGCCGCACGACACGGGTCATGACTGCTCCACCCTTTCACCGACAGCTGAGGTACGGGTTCCCACACACGCATCATGGCCTCTCCCTCGTGCTCCATAGAGCCAGGGAGACGATCCATGCCCATCAAACGGATTGGACGATTGAAGACGAACCAGGCCTGCGGCGTGCGGCGACCATGCTTCGGCGTTTCGACCAGGGGCATCAGACATGCACGCTTCGCAGCCGCAACGCATTCATAATCACCGACACCGAGCTGAACGTCATCGCCACACTGGCCACGATCGGGCTCAGGAGAATGCCGAAGAACGGATAGAGGATGCCGGCGGCGACGGGGACACCAAGCGCGTTGTACGCAAAGGCAAAGAACAGGTTTTGCCGGATATTGTTCATCGTGGCGTGGCTCAGCGTTCGCGCGAAGGCCACGCCCCGAAGATCGCCTTTGACCAGGACAATACCCGCACTGTCAATGGCCACATCGGTACCGGTTCCCATGGCAATCCCGACATCCGCCGCGGCGAGAGCCGGTGCATCATTGAGACCATCTCCGACCATGGCGACGACATGGCCCTTGTTTCTGAACTGCTGGACAATGTGATGTTTCTGTTCGGGAAGCACTTCGGCCTGAATGTGTGTCAATCCCAGCCGGCGCCCCACGGCTTCGGCAGTCCGCAGGTTGTCACCCGTCACCATCACGATGGCGAGGCCAGCGCGCGTGAGAGATTGAACCGCTTCGGCCGTGGTGGACTTGATCGGGTCACCGACACCGATGAGACCCGCTGGACGACCGTCAACGGCCACAAACACCACCGTCTGGCCTTCCTCCCGCAACCGGTCACCACGCCGGTTAAGTTCCATCAGCTCCTTGGCCGGGATTCCTGTCTCACGTTCCAGAAAGGTCCGATTGCCCACCGCCACGCTTTTCCCATCCACGCGGCCTTCGACCCCCGAGCCCGTCTGCGAACGAAAATCCCGGACGGCGCTGACGGTCACTCCCCGCTCCCTCGCTCCCGACACCACGGCCGAGGCCAACGGATGTTCGCTGGCCCGCTCGACACTGGCCACGTAGTGCAGAACCTCCGTCTCGCTGAAACCAGACTCGGGCACGACCGACCGCAAGACGGGTTTGCCTTCGGTCAGCGTCCCTGTTTTATCCACGACCAGCATGGTCACCTTTTCCAGGCGTTCGAGCGTTTCGGCATGTTTGATCAACACGCCAGCCGTGGCCCCTCGCCCCGTCCCCACCATAATTGACATGGGCGTGGCCAACCCCAGCGCACAGGGACAGGCAATGATGAGCACCGCCACGGCATTGACCAACGCATAGGCCAGACGCGGCTCCGGACCAAGGCTCGCCCACACGGCACAGGTGACGACGGCGACCAGCACGACCACAGCGACAAAATAGCCTGACAGGCTGTCGGCCACCCGCTGAATGGGAGCCCGACTGCGTTGGGCCGCACTCACCAACTTGACGATCTGCGCCAGCATGGTTTCCTGGCCCACCCGTCTCGCTTCCATCACCAGGGTGCCCGTCCCGTTCAACGTACCCCCGATGACCCAACTCCCCGCCTGTTTTTCCACTGGCATGGATTCGCCCGTCACCATGGCTTCATTCACCGATGTCACACCGTCCAGCACCGTGCCATCAACGGGGATCTGCTCGCCGGGACGAACGCGCAGACGCGCCCCGACCGTGACCCGTTCCAACGGGACATCCTCCTCACGCTGTTCGTCCCACACGACGCGCGCGGTTCTGGGCACCAGGCTGAGCAGGGTATTGAGGGCGCTGACCGTCCGGCGACGTGCCCGAATTTCCAGGACCTGGCCCAACGCCGCCAACACGATAATCACGGCAGCGGATTCAAAATACACGGGCACGTCGCCGCCTGGGGTCCGAAACGCCTCCGGCAACAGGGCCGGCCGAATCGTGGCCACGGCGCTGTACAGATAGGCCGTTCCCGTGCCCATGGCAATGAGGGTGAACATATTCAGACGACGATGGACGAGCGACGCCCACCCGCGCTGAAAAAACGGAAGGCCCACCCACGCGATGACAGGCGTGGTCAGGATACACGACACCCAGTTCGAGACGCTGCCGGAGACCATCCCCTGCAACGGCCGGCCTGGAATCATGTCAGACATGGCCAGTACAAGGATCGGCGCCGCCAGCACCACCCCAACCCAAAACCGTCGCGTCATGTCGACGAGTTCCGGGTTCGTTTCCGCCTCCGGGGTTACAACTCGCAACTCAAGCGCCATCCCGCAGGCAGGACAGGCACCGGGATGATCCCGGATGACTTCGGGGTGCATAGGGCAGAGATAGTCGGTCTGTGCGACCGGCGCAAGCGTGGGGGCACGCTCAAGCGCCATGCCGCATGAGGGACACGCCGCAGGGGTCTCCGATTCCACCTCCGGACACATCGGGCAGATATATGTGCCCCCCGGCTCGGCCGGCTCCTCGTCCATGGATTGCCCGCGCGTGCCACTGAGATACCCGTCCGGATCATGGCGAAACCGTTCTTCACACCGTGGATGACAGAACCAGTAGGTCGTCCCCCTGTATTCGTACCGTCCGGCTGCAGAATGAGTCTCCACCATCATCCCACACACCGGATCCCGAACCGTGGCACCACCAGCCATCAGCAGGTCCCTGCGCTTTCGTCGTGGAGGGGATTGCTCAGATTCTGTCATCATCCTGTTCTCTGCCCTGCCGGCATGACACGGAACGGGTTCTTTGCGTTCCGGATTCTGTCTCTCTTATGACTTATCACAATTCCGCCAAAATGAGAACGTCGCCACTCAGAGCTTGCCCCTGGCGCAGCCCCCCCCGCACCCCTGGATTCCTGCTTTCGCAGGAATGACGGAGGGGGGGCATGACCAGGGGACGACGCGGACAAGATCGACGACACGGCACAACGGAAGGCGCCGTGCCCGAACGAACAGGCTAGGCGACAGGCAAGGCGGGTTGCTGTTGGGTCAGACAATGCACTGTCCCCAGACCCCACAGGAGATCGACGGCATGAATCCCGATCACGGGACGATCAGGAAACAAGTCGCTCAAAATACCCAGAGCCAGTCGGTCGTTGGGATCATTAAAGGTTGGAACCAGGACGGCCGCATTCCCGATATAGAAATTGGCATAGCTCGCCGGGAGTCGTTGACCGCAACAATAGATCGGCGCGGGCATGGGCAAGGGCACGACCTCAATGCTGGCCCCGTTTTCCAGCGTCGCCTGTGCCAGACGATCTCGGTTTTCGGCCAACACGCGGTGATTGTCATCGCGGCTGTTCGGTTCCTGACACAACACCACCGTGGTCGGGTTCACAAACCGGCACACGTCATCCACATGCCCGTGGGTGTCATCTCCCGCAATGCCTTTGTGTAACCACACCAGATGGGTGATGCCCAACGAGTCCCTGAGGACCTGTTCACAGGTCTCACGCGAAAATCCCGGATTGCGCACCTGGATTTCCGGATCGAGCAAACATTCTTCGGTGGTCAACCCGGTTCCCGCTCCGTTCACGTCAAGGCTGCCGCCTTCCAGTGTGACCTTGTGCCCGTTGTGCGTCACGGGGAAGATACGGCACCGCAACCGACGCGCGACCTTCACCGGGACCTGATTGTCCTGTTGCCAGTTCGGGTAGCGGGACCAGGCGGTAAAGGTAAAACGCGCAATGGCCACTTCCGCGGCCGGATGACGGCGCGTGACGAAGATCGGGCCACAGTCGCGAGTCCAGCTGCGATCCGTGGGAATCTGGAACCAATCAATCCGTGACAGGTTCGCCCCTGCCCGCGACAGCAGACTCCGCGCGCGATCTTCGTGCGTCCGGTCATTGACCAGAATACGGACTCGCTCTCCCCCCGCCAACTTCCGAACAATCTCCCCGAACGCCCAACGAACGGCCGCCAGTTTCCCCGGCCAGTCGGAAACGTTGTGGGGCCACCCCATCCAGGTGGCCTCGTGCGGCTCCCATTCCGCCGGCATGTGAAAGCCTGCTTGATGGGGAGAAACCGGTTGTTCCATGTTCCCCTGCCTCTCGGCTTTGTTACTGCGTTCGCAGGAATAACGGGCGGGGGGGGACGCGATGACAGCTTGCTTCACCATGGCTCCGTCAATCCAGTCACAATGGTTTCTCACTCGCGGACTGGTTGATCCCGCTCCCCTCTGGCAGGGAACAGGCAGGGAGGAAGTCAGCGTGACACGTCCCGGCAAAGGCCATCGTCATCCCTGTCTAGGAACCGACTGGTCATCCCTCCGTACGCATCAATCCGGCGGTCACGAAGAAACGGCCAGTGGCGCCGGACTTCCTCAACCTGGCCCAGGTCAATTTCGGCCAGGACAATTTCTTCTTTCTCAACCGACGCTTCGGCCAAGACAACGCCAAAGGGGTCACAGATGAACGAACTCCCCCAGAATTCAAGACCGTCCCCGCCATCGGTGGATGGTTCGTGGCCTACCCGATTCACGGCGGCCACGAACACGCCATTCGCAATCGCATGACTGCGGTGCATGGTGTGCCAGGCGCTGCGTTGTGCCTCGCCTTCCCGTTCTTTTTCTGACGGATGCCACCCAATCGCCGTGGGGTAAAACAACATCTCTGCGCCCTTCAGTGTCGTGAGCCGGGCGGCTTCCGGATACCATTGATCCCAGCAGATGAGCGGGCCGATTGTGCCCACCTGTGTTGGAATCGCCTGAAAACCCGAATCCCCGGGCGTAAAATAATACTTTTCGTAGTAGGCCGGATCATCGGGAATGTGCATCTTGCGATAGTGGCCTGCCAGCGAGCCGTCGCGATCAATCACCACCACCGAGCTGTGATAGAGCCCAGGCGCCCGCCGTTCAAAGACCGGGACAAGAATCACCACGCGGTGCGCGCCGGCAACCCGGCTCAACGCTTCCGTTGATGGCCCGGGCACCGACTCCGCCAGATCAAACAGTGCCGGATCTTCCCGTTGGCAAAAATAGGGGGAGCGAAACAGCTCCGGCAGACAGACAACCGTGGCACCCTGCCGCGCGGCCTCTTCAACTCTGGCTTGCGCGGCGGCAAGATTCGTCTGCATGCCAGCCCCACACGCCATTTGCACGAGAGCAATTATCAGAGGGGGCGGCGGCATGATGGACGCTTACACTCCCGGGCGCGATTGCATGTTGTCGAGATGGGCCGTTCCAACATCTGGCGTGTTCAGGTCGTCGGAGAAAAACTGACAGCCATGCCCGCCCTGTTCTTTGACGCGGTACATCGCACGGTCGGCCTGTGCAAGCAGGACCTCCGGGCTGGTGGCATTGAAGGGATAGACCGCAATGCCCACGCTGGCCGTGGTATGGAGAAGCTGACCGTCCACGGTCACAGGTTGCCTGACCGATTCCAGCACCTTGCGCGCGACATGCCCAGCATCCTGCCCGCATGTCACGTCCTGAAGAATGACGGCAAATTCATCGCCGCTCAACCGGGCGACGGTGTCCGTGGCGCGCATGCAGTGTGTCAGACGATCCGCCACGATTTTGAGCACGGCATCGCCCGTCTCATGGCCCAGGGAATCGTTAATCGCCTTGAAATGATCCAGATCGATAAAGAGCACACCGACTCCCCGACCATGCCGCCTTGCATGAGCGAGGGCCTGTTTGAACCTGTCGGAGAACAACAGCCGGTTGGGCAACCCGGTCAGAGAATCATGATAAGCGAGATGGACAATCCGCGCTTCCATTTCCCGGCGAACCGTCGTGGCCTGATGCATAGCGATACAATACGTCATCTGCCCTGCAAGTTTTTCAAACCACCGAATGGTGCCGGGATCAAACGTCTCTCGATGTGAACCATGGACCACCAGCACGCCCACTGCGCCATCCTTCGCACACAGAGGAACCAGGAGCCGTGAAGGGTATTGTCCACCCTCCCGGGTCGTTCCGTCGGCCGGATCGGGTGTCTCCTGAAGATGCAGCGTCGCGCGCGAGTCCAGTACCGATTCCAGCCTGCGTTGTTCATCGGACGTCCAGTCCAGACCGGCCTGCTCCACATTGATACGCCGTGTGCCGGCCTGTGCACACAGTGCAAGCACTTCAGCCTCCCGTATCGCCACCTCAACCAGTGGATACGACAACAGTCGGTTCAACGGCTCGCACATCCGGGACAGGCTGTGCCGCAACGAAAAATTTTCGCAGGTATGCTCGCTCACAGCCTGGAGTACCTGGTCGCCCGCCGCCCACTGCTTCCAGGCCGAAATATCCCGAATCATCCAGTGCAGCGACGTAATCCGCCCTGATGGCTGCCGCAAGGCGGAGACCGTCAGCAGCGCGGGAAAACTCCGACGCCCCCCCGGCACCAGCGTGATTTCCCACTCAAGCCCTGGCGCACCTTCCTCGAGTTTCCGGAGTGGGGTCTGCAGATCGACGCGATCATCCGGACCCAGCACAGCAGGCAACGACTGTCCGTTGAGATCCTGCTGGGACAGCATCAGCATCGTCGACGCCACTTCGTCGGCAGACTGAATGATGCCGTGGAAATCGGTGACAACATGTCCGCCAAGAGGAACCGCTCCCTGAGCAGGTAGGGGGAGCGGCTGAGGAAGCGTATGGTCGGCATGAACAGACATCCGTGCCGGTGAAGAGTGAGAATCCATCGCGACCTCCCCCCGTCCGTCCCCTGGTCGTCCGGGGCGCCAGGGGCATGCATTCCTGCGAACGCAGGAATCCATTATGCGGGAATGCTGACCCTTCCCTCCGCCACATCCCGCTGCGTTTGCGCGTACCGTTCGGGAGTG
>RKSG01000005.1 GCA_007570995.1 Nitrospirales bacterium | reverse complement strand
GACCAGGGGACAGAGGGCGTAGCTCAGACCAGGGGTCAGTTGCCCTGGTTCTTCATGATTTTCAGCAGTTTCCTGCGATACGTCCGCGCCTCTTCCAGAGATGAATCCAGATCAAGTGCCCGTTTAACACTCTCCAGTGCCTCATTGAAACGCTTCAGGTGGAAGAATGCGACGCCCATGCTGGAATGGTAACGGGCATTCCGGGGCTTGAGCGCGATCATGGTTCGGAAAAGGTCGAGCGCCTCTTCATAACGCTGCCGCTTGATCCAGAACGTGCTCAGGTAATCAAGGAACACCGGGATGCGCGGGCCGGCCTGAACCGCCCGTTGATAGTAGTCACCCGCCTCGTCGATCCGGCCCAGTCCCTCGGCGGCCTCCCCCAGGCACACAAGCGTCCATCCGTTCCGGAACTGGTCGGAGGGATGCTCGCGAGCGTCAGCATATTCGATGCGGCAGGCGTCAATCGCCTGCTCATAACGCCCCTGCCGGTTATATTCCAGACCGAGATTGGTGTGAGCGGTTCTTGCCTCCGGATTGATGGCGATCACGTGGCGGTTGAGGGTGATGTTATCCCGGTAGATGCCAGACTGGAGCCAGGTGAGCCCCCCCAGGATCACCAGCGGCACGACAGCCACGTCGTGTAACCGGAGTTCAATGTTCCACGCGTCCGACAACCAGCTCGCGCCGTGGCTCGCGGCACCGACCAGGAGCGCGATCACCCCAATTCCGGCCAGGTACTGATACCGTTCTGCGACGAAGGAGACCCACATGTAGCCATGGTCCACGAACCCGAGCGTTGGTGACAGCGTGACCGCAAAGAACAGCACGCCGGCCAGTGCTCCCCGGCCGATCCGGTGCCGGGCGACCCACAACAGCGCGACCACGGCGATGGTGGCGACGACAGCCCCCCAGGCCAGCGGGTTCGTCGCCCCGATGTCCCAGTGCGGGTAGATGACGGCCAGCTCCGTCGGCCACACCAGTTTGCCCGCATAAAACCACAACGCACAGGCTGCGATCAGCCCCCGCTCAAGCAACGAATAGTCGAGGGAGACGTCTGGCATGCTCCTGGAGAACATCCAGTCGGCCACCGTCATCCCCAGTCCCGCCAGTGCCAACGGCGTCACCCGCACGAGGTCGGTCCCGGTCACGTGGCCCTGTTTCCACCAGTGCCAGATCAAAAGCGACACGGGCAAGGTCGCCCCGATGGATTGGCTCAACAGGCTCAACACGAACGACAACAGGGCCCAGCCGTAATATCCGCGACGTCCGTCTTCCACAAAGCGGAGATAGGCCAGGACCGCTGTCAGATAGAACAGACCCGACAGCAGATCCTTGCGTCCCGTGACCCACGTGACGGACTCGACATGCAGGGGATGGACGGCGAACACCGCCGCCACGACCCACGCACCCGGAACGGCCAGCCGAAGCATGAGCCGCCACAGCAACACCGTGACGCCCAGGTGCAGCAGCAGATTGACACTATGATAGCCGGTCGGGGCGAAGCCCCAGAGTTTATGTTCCAGCCAGAATGTCGTGTAGCTGATCGGCCAGTAATGGGCCTCGTTGTGCAGACTGCCGGGATCGAACCAGATCTGCCAGAGGCCGGACAGTTTCTGAACCTGCCAGGCATTCACGAACATGACATCGTCCCGCACAAAGCCGGCCATCATGGCGGGCACGTAACAGACGGCCACCATCAGACCAAGTGCCAGTGCGGCGGTGAGGTCGGGAACGACGCGCGCGCAGGTTGCGGGAAGCATCCAGGCGGACGAAGGGCCACCGGGCATGTTGACTCTCCCGGACACCCCCTCCCCCCGTGAGGCCGTCGGCTTCGGAGGCGGTGACTTGCGCCGTATCTTCCGAATGTCTCGTTGACTCATCAGCCATCCCGTCGCTTCCACGTCAAAGCCGATCATACCCGAACTGCCCGGTTGAGTCATGCTCCTGTCCAGGGTCATCACCGATGGCCTTCTGAACGGTGTCGGGGACGTGTTGTTGTCATTCGCGTAAGTCGTAAGCGGGAATCCAGAGCAGGGATTCCGTACCGCAAGACGCAAAGGCTGTTCAGACTTGATTGGTCCAGACACTGGAAGGCCGGTCCACTCCACGTCTGGCTACTGTGCCCTGCTGTGAAAGATCTGCCCCTGGTTTGAACGGGCGGGAATCCAGTCTTTGGCCTTTCGCTGTTTCCAGTCAACGCATGTCCCTGGTCCCCCCACACCTGGATTCCTGCCCCTGGTCAAAGCCAGGGGCAGGCTGTGCGCAGGAATGCATGCCCCCCTGGTCAAAGCCAGGGGCAGGCTCTGGCGCCCCGGGCGACCAGGGGACGGAGGGGGGTGACCAGGGGGCTGTCGATCATCCTGCAAGTCTCGCCAGGGTAGGGCGGCCGGCTGATGGTCCGTCATCGGGCGGTTCTGGATTCCTGCCCCTGGTCAAAGCCAGGGGCGGATCTTTCGCAGGAATGCCCCAAAAGCTTCTCCCCTGTCAACGCATGCCCCTGGCGCCCCCCTGGATTCCCGCTCAACTCACTGCGGGAATGCCTGCCCCTGCATGCCCCTGCCTGCCCCTGGCGCCTCGTGCGACCAGGGGA
>RKSG01000006.1 GCA_007570995.1 Nitrospirales bacterium | reverse complement strand
AAACCCTCCATGTGAGAAGACAACACAAACACGTCAAAGGCTTCGAGAAAATCAGCAACATTTTCCTGAAATCCCGTAAACGTTATATGACGTTGCAGATTTCTGGACTGAACAAGTTGTCGCAACTTCATGAGATAGGCTTCGTTGCCCTTCCCCACAATGAAACACCGGCAATCAGGAAAGACCTGCTGCAGATGATCCATGGCATGAATGAAACATTCATGACCTTTTCTGGGAAAAATGTTTGCCACGGTTCCTATCACAACCTGATGGGGCTGTACCCCGTAGCGGTCACGAATGACATGTCGTCTGGCCTGACGGCAAAACACGTCAACATCAATTCCGCTGTGGAGGACATCGATTGTGTCCGAACGAAGCCCACTTCCCACCAGCACCGTTTTAATGTTCCCTGACACCACCAGGATTCTGTCGAATTTCCTGAACCAGTACTGCCGTATGCGCTTCCCCTGGACTTCCTGACGTATATGGATAAGAATCGGCACGTGCAGTCCTGCTGCACGAGTCGCAAGATAACAGAGTGGGCCCCACCAGTAATCGTTGACATGCACAAGGCATGGCCTGCAAGAACGGAGCACGGCCATGATCCGGCGTACCGCTCCAGGGATGGCAAACAGGTGGTTCAGTTTTCTCCATGCGGGAAAGTGCATCCCGTGGCCGGGAATGCCCATGGCCTCGACCCGCTCTGCCAACGGACTGTCTGGCGGACAGAGAACAACCGGGCGAAAGAGCGTTCGATCAAGTGATGACAGGATACACAGTAATTCTCGCTCGGCCCCGCCAATTTCCCCTATCCCATGAACATATAATATTGTCGCTGCCATCTGCCTTAGCCGTTCCTGATTGCTCCCATGCCATGACGGTGAGGGCCTCCGGCCCTTTCCCGCAAACGGCAGGCACGCTGAACAGACGTCTGTGAACGGCGGGGAATCATGACAGACACGAAAGACTGCGACGAGGACACGCCTTGATCCTGCATTCCACCAGAGAACGGTACCATCGGCGTACAGGTGACGGGCCTCTTAGCGACACATGGTACGATACACGTCCATGGTTCGCCGGGCTGATTCACTCCACGCAAACTGTTTGACGCGCGCGAGTCCTTTTTGTTTCAACGCCATGCGAAGGTCGGCATTATCAAGCACCATGTGTAACGCCCGTGCCAATCCATCAATGTCGTGAGGATCAACCTGAATGGCCGCATCGCCTGCCACTTCAGGCAGGGCACCGGAGTTCGCAATAATCACGGGGGACTGACAGGCCATGGCTTCTAACACGGGCATTCCAAATCCCTCATATAATGAAGGCAACACGAACAGTTCGGCCAAATTGTACAGATGACGCAATTCCGACACAGAAACCGTTCCAACGCAGAGCACCCGATTCCGGATACCCAACCGTTCTGCAGTAGCTGTAACATTTTCAGATCGATCCTGAACCCGGCCAACCACGACCAGACAATGCGTGGCAAGGAGGCCAGGACACCGGGCCAGTGCGTTGAGGAGCAATCGGTGATTCTTCCTTGGGCTGGCCCCTCCCACAAACAACAGGAAACGGCGCGACGGCCACGGGTAACGTGCTAACGCCTGCCATGACACCGTGGCGTTGTCCTCCACAAAAAAATCCGGCGAGACCCCGTTTGGAATTGGCACCACTTTGTCTTGCGGTAATCCATAGAATGCACAGACATCATTGGCCGTACACCGGGAAACAGCAATCACCCGACTGGCTTTCCGGACCGTTCGTCGAGTTCGGAAAAAGGAAGACCGTTGTCCAAACAACTTCCGGGAATACTGGGGAAACCGGTCAAGCCACAAATCATGTATGGTGACGAGACCGCCACACCGTCCCTGGACGGGCAGCTTGAAATTTGTTCCATGAAAAAGATCCAATTCAGAAAGGGTTCTGGTTCTCCACCGTCCCCATACGGTTTCCCTCCTCGCCCACTGCAATTTTCCCGACCGGACCCACGTCGCATAATCATCGGTTGGGCCTCGCCCTGCAGGAAGATACCCCACAAACTGGACGTCGGATTGATCAAGCTCAAACAATGATCGAAACAGATGACAGGTATGCCATTCCACCCCACCGGCAGGATCAATGAGAGGGGAAGCATCAAAGCCGATCCGCACCATGATTCCCGCCGGACCCAGATGAAACGGACTTCAGAATTTCATAGGCTTTCGCATATTTCCCAAAGTTATAAAAACCGGCAAACATCGCGGTAATACATCCGTGGATCCCGTCTTGCCATCCTCTTCGAAGAATCAAAGTCTTGAGCACGATGACGACATGATGTCCTATGAGATTCAGATACGTGACCTTTCGAATGATTTTCAATTTTTCTCGAGCGGCCGCTGACGTATAGCGGTTCAACTTCCGAACATGGTGCTGAATCGTGGGGGAGGAATAATGATCAAAATATACTCCTTGCTGAAGATCCTCAATGTCTCCGCGAAGGACGAGATGCTCAAGCGATATCTTATCATCATACCCCCCCCTGTCCTTTCGGAAGAAGCGTATCTGACGATCGGGAAACATCCCGCCATGCTGCATCCAGCGTCCATAAAAATAATTCCT
>RKSG01000011.1 GCA_007570995.1 Nitrospirales bacterium | reverse complement strand
CGAGCACGAGGACTGGTGTTTGTGATACAACCACAGGGAGACAACGGTGCGGGGGCGAAAACGGCTCGGACAGGCACGGGGCAGGCCGGTCGCGATTCACCCCGAACACGCTCAGCCCCTGGTCGCACGGGGCGCCAGGGGCAGGCTCTGCACATCGTTGACCATCTCCAGACGCCTGCCCCCGGCGACGGCGTCCGGGGGACGCGAGAAGGGACAGGACGCGCACGGGGATGAAAGCCTTAATCGTTGATGATGAACCCGCGATCGTGGATTTACTGTGGCATCATCTGGAGAAAGAAGGGATGCACTGTCTGAAGGCGTTTGAAGGCGAAACGGCTCTGCACCTTGCCCGTACCGAGCAACCGGATCTGCTGGTGCTGGATCTCATGCTGCCCGGCATTGACGGACTGGAAATCTGCAGGCTGCTGCGTCGTGAACGGGGTACGGCGAGGATGGCGATCATCATGCTGACAGCCAGGACGGAGGAAGTGGACCGGGTCGTGGGGTTGGAAATGGGGGCGGATGATTACGTCATCAAACCGTTCAGCCCGCGGGAATTGATGGCGAGGGTCAAAGCCGTGTTGCGACGTGGACGGGAGTTGCCAGCCGAGACCATTCGACGGGTGGGGGCACTCGAAGTCGACGAAGCCCGCTATCGGGTCCGCGTGGCGGGACGGATCGTGAAGCTGACCGTGAAAGAGTTTGATCTGCTCTGTGCGTTGATGCAGGCCAGGGGACGGGTGTTGAACCGGGAGCAGATTCTGGAAATGGTCTGGCGGTACGCCAATGTCGAGGAGATTGAATCGAGAACGGTTGATGTGCACATCAGACGTCTTCGGGAGAAACTCGGCGAAGAAAGCCGCCGCATCGTGACGGTCAAGGGTGTGGGGTATCGTTTCGAAACCGAAGGATAACGGTGACAGGTGGGTCCTCCTGTGCTGAAAGGTCGTGTGGTCTTCCGGTTCGGGGTATCGTTGAGCGTGGTGATGGTGGCAGGTCTGGCGGCCATGTGGTGGCTGGCCTCTTCCGGGGCGACGGGTGGGACGCGATGGAGTGTGGGACTGGGTCTTGTCGCGTTGGTGGTGGCGTCCGGGGTGTGGTTGGGAACACGGCTGTTGAGGCCGGTGGATGACCTTCAACGTGATGCTGAACGGCTGTTACGGGGATGGGGCGACGCGCCAGCCGCCGACGACGAATTCGGGACGTTGAAACAGGCTGTCGCGTACATTGCGTCGCATCCCCGTGAGCGGTTTCAGGTTCTGGAAACCGAGCGTGCCACGATCGCCGCCATTCTGGACAGTATGACCGAGGGCGTGATGGCCCTGGACGAACCACGCCGTGTGGTGTTCATGAATCACGCCGCACGCACCATGCTGGATTGTGCGCATGATCCGGTGGAGGGACGTGATTTGCTGGAAGTGGCCAGGGATCAGGGATTGACCGAACTGGTTGAGTGGTGTCGTGTTCCGAACGCCACGATGCCGCGCAAGCGGGACATTGAGCGTTCTGCGCCTTTTCGGAAAACGATAGAAATCCATGCCCGGCCTGTGCCCTTGTCTGCACAGGCCAGCGGGACGGTGCTGGTCTTGCGCGACGTCACGGAACTGCGGCGTCTGGAACGGGTCCGCGCGGAATTTGTGGTCAACGTGTCGCACGAGTTGCGCACCCCCCTGACGGCCATCAAGGGGTATGTGGAGACCCTGCTGGATGACGCTTCGTCGGAGTCGGCCACACCCCTGGTCAAGCATGCCCCTGGCGCCCCGTGCGACCAGGGGGCCAGGGGCATGCATCGCCGGTTTCTGGAAGTCGCCCACAGCCATGTGGAACGGATGGGACGGTTGCTTGATGATCTGCGGAATCTGTCCGATATTGAAATGGGGCACGTGGTGCTGGATCCTGTTCCCCTTGGCCTTGGGGACGTGGTGAGCGAGGTCTCGGCCATGTTTGAGAAGGATGCTGCCAAGAAAGGCGTGGTGTTGCTGAATCAGGTGGCCTCCCGGTGTCGTGTGCGGGCCGACCGCGATCTGCTCGTTCAGATTCTGGTCAATCTCGTGGACAATGCCGTGAAGTACACCCCGCGCGGGGGACGTGTCACGTTTCAGGCGGGACAGGAAGACGACCGTCACCTGCGCATCACGGTCCGGGACACGGGGCATGGTATTCCGCGCGCTGACGTGCCTCGTGTGACGGAGCGGTTTTACAGGGTTGAGAAGGCCCGTTCACGTGAGGCCGGCGGCACCGGCCTCGGTCTTGCCATCGTGAAACATCTGGTGCAGTTGCACGGCGGGACACTACACATTGACAGTGAGTACGGCAAAGGCACGACGATTGGATTCCGGCTGCCGGCCGCGTAACCGGCTCTCCCTGCCGGTCCGGTTCCCTGTCCGCCGCGCCACTGTGCCGCCCGTGTGACGTGCGGGCATGCTGTTTCGTGGAAACCGGCGGGGAGCCTGTCGTGGCCAGGTCGTCATCGCCCTCCCCTGCGAGTTAACAATTTCGTAACCTGCTTTTTACGGCCTGGCAATGTGCTGCACGTACACTGACACAGCAGGAAAGCGGACGTTCGCATCTTCAACGCATGGTACCAAAGCATGCCCCTGGCCCCC
>RKSG01000064.1 GCA_007570995.1 Nitrospirales bacterium | reverse complement strand
CCACCAGATACCCCGGCTGCGCCCGGGAACCCGTGATCACATGAGCTTTGTCAAAATGCTGGATGCCAAAACTAAAGCAATTGAAAAAGGCCAATCGCAAGGCCAGCGATGGGAGAGAGACCAGTCAGCAAACTACGGATACTCCACGCCATGATCCATTGATCACTTCCAACTTGAGCAAGTGCAAGTCGCCGTGCATCTCGCCCCTGGAGAACCTGCAGGTCTTGATTGCATGCGGTCGCTATTGGGGGGGCACGGCGTAGATCGACTTCCGGGTGCAGTGTGATTGGTGAACACCTGGGTGACAGCGCTGTATTGCTGATCCCCTAACCATTGGTCAGCACAACATGAGGAATACCCTGCTCTTTGCGACTAATTGTTCGGGCAAACCTCAGAGCACTGCTGGGAAATTGACCGGAAAACCTGCGGGAGGCTGTATTGTAGAAATTTCGAAGAATAAAATCACCAAATACCAAAGGTGTCACGGGTGAACATACAGGTATTCGACAGTGTTCATATTGCCCTAAAGTCAGGTGTGAGTAAGGATGGTGAACTTCGACGTAGCGGCCGGTGTCCGCATTAAAATCAAAGCGAATCGGGCATGGAACGAGGTTTCTCGCGATAATATCTGCATAGATTTCATCTGACAGGTAGAGATCCGGATTATTCTGGAAGTGTTCTAAATCTGGTGACGGCCAATAAGCCAGGCAATGTTCAGCGACCTTACCGCGATGAAATCTATACCGAAGACAAAGAAGTGCCCCGTCAATGAGTTTTACATTGAAGCACTTTGCCTCAGACAACGAATCATATAATTCACGGTATGAGCTGTTTTTCAACGCAGACGTCAGTGCCCTGTTGTTCTTGACCGTGATCTCGAAAATGTTCCCGGGATCTCCATCAGTCGAAGGGAAGTACTGTTCATTTGAGAGGCCCAGCTTCACCATCGCTGTCGTAAGCGATTCAATGTCTTGCAGTGTTTTGCGAGAGTCCATCACCTGGTCTGCAGCAACCTCTTATTCAGGTGAGAACGGAGCGTCTCGATGACAGATTCCGGATAATCTTCGATGCGTGTCTTCCCGGATTCCAAGGACGCAGCCAAGTCTTCAAGGGTTCTCTGATTATTTGCGAGCCGTTCTTTCTCTGCAGTTGACATGTCCCGATTAATGATGGTGATACGCTTACGTTCTTCTCCAGTTGGATACGTGAAACGAAGTGCAAAGCCTGCCGCCTTAACTTTCTCAAATTCGTTCTTCAATGCCTCCATATTGGGACCAATTCCAAATACGCGAACCCAGGCATGGCTTCTGGTGATTGCCGTGAACAGGCGATTGCGGACACTGGCAATGTTGTGACGCAGGGATGCCGTAAAGCAATCCTGGGCATTGATGATGTAGACCATACCGGCCTCGTTCCCTTTAGCCCGGAAGATACCTGTAAATGTGACCTTGCCAGGTTCAGTGAAGATATCAGCAGAATCAGTTCCTGCCACATTTGAGTTAACTCCACGTTCCAAGAGACGGCTCCGTGCTTCGCCCACGGCGCGAGACGTTGTGAACGGGTCAGGATTAATCACCATAATGTCTTCCGGCAACAATTCATCATCCTCGAGATTTTTAATGATTTCTTTGACAACACGGGCTGTTTGATCTTCTTCCGTGTCAAAAACCCCGAAAGAGATCAGGTCATCAATCGCAGAGTGTTTTTCAAGGAATTCAGGGCTTGATTCTGGTGTGCGAGTTAACTCAACCGACTTGCCATCGGTCAAGTCTCCGTGCGCAATCTTGTATCCCACATCCGACCATAGACTGCTGTCTTCGAAGATCTGAACCAAGCCGCCATCCCGGTAAATACCAAACCCGATAGCGTGGGCCGTAGACAGAACTGGCCTGGAATTACGATAGCAGGTGCCCAGAACGATGTCTTGCTTTGGCTTGCCGGGCTCCTCTGGACGAAGGACGACCCTGGGAGAACCGTCTGCATGGTTTCCAAAGATCTCTTCCATCGGTGGAAGGAAACGCAAACTCAGATTCTGTAATTCGTCATACGCATAGACCAGTCGCTTTGGTTCTCTCAGGAACGTGTAACAGAGCAGAAGGAAATTGGGGAAGAAGTCTTGAGCTTCATCTACCAGCATAGCGTCATAGTTAGGGGTAACTTTCTGCACCTTTTGCAAAGCATGATCGCATGCCCCTTCAAAGGCACGTTCACTACCAAACATACGACTCGCAGCACGAAAATCTCTGTATTCCACGCCATGGTCTTGACAGAATTCGAAATAAACCCCCGACCGATTGTTCCCACCGGGAGCACCCCACGCATTCAAGATACGGACTTTCTCCCAGTCAGGTTCTTCATTAGTCTGCTCAAGAACAAAGGCCCTGATCAGACTTTCGAACTGACCCTTGAGTGATCGACTGTGAAAAGTGACGGCAATGTCCCAGTCTGGATGCCTCGCATGCCAATACGCGGCTTTCAGTGCCAGAACGATGGTCTTGCCCGATCCAGCGAGTCCGCGAATTCTCTGTACGCCATCAAACGTTTCAATGACGGCTCCGCTTTGTCGCATGTCGAGATTGGCAATTGAATCTTCCAAGGCCTTGAGCTTTGACCCTCTCGATTGTGGCTTTTGGGGATCTCGTTTTTTTCTGCCATGACGTAATGTCGAGATTGCCTGAATAACGGCTACCAAAGGCTCATGCACGTCCGGATCCTGTCCTTCGAACCGTTTGACCTCTGCCACCAGGGTATCTGCATTGCACAGGGGATACTCCCCGTCCTGGTGACCCTCGAGTTTAAATCTGGAAACGACTGGCGCGAACGTTACGGTGTGTATCTGAGCTTTCAGCGTTCGTTTGTGAATCAGAGATGGATGTTGCAGGAGCTTGGCCTGCATTGTATTGAATGCCTTGTCTTGCCGGCTTATGCACTGATCCCGGTCCAATTCTCGTCCTTCGACAAGATCGAACAGAATCAGACCCTTGTCACGTAAAACCAGGAGTGCATCAATCAGGAATGGGCCTCTTGGCGTTCCGATGACTGGATAGCCGATGTACAGGGTTCCTTCGAAACGCTCTTCCCTGGATAGAGTTTCCTTCAGCTGCTCGGCTGAAACATGTTTTTCTGTGCTTCCCCAAACAGTGTTAACCATATGAGTTTCCCAGGTTCAAGCAGGCTGTTGTCACGATTCGGTTGGTATGGAAGTTAGGCATTGCGGTTTTCCACTGTCAAGTACACCACCCGTCAGACGACTCCATCGAGGCAACGAAGACGCAAAAAATCCCCGCTGCGGGATGGCCCTCGGCGGGGATCGGGACAACGGGGCGGCGAAGCCGCCCCGTATGATGCACACGATGTCTTGCGTTGACTTGCCGGGCTCCTCTGGATGAAGGACGCCCCTGGGAGAACCGTCTGCATGGTTTCCAAAGATCTCTTCCATCGGTGGAAGGAAACGCAAACGCAGATTCTGTAATTCGTCATACGCATAGACCAGTCGCTTTGGTTCTCTTAGGAACTTGTCACAGAGCAGAAGGAAATCGGGGAAGAAGTCTTGATCCTCATCTCGGTCTACAAAGCGGGCAAACGCATTCCCAACCGCGATTGTCAGGCTTAATAACGGCGGAAGATTTTCTTGATGCGCAACTTGATGCCGGTCACGAGTATGGTGCACAAACCGGCCGGGGTGAGATGCTGGCGGAAGTAGCGCCACGGGAAACGGCGACCATTCAGCAGATACCACCAGAACTGCAGAGGCGGATGCGGGAAAGTCAGACATCGGAGCCAGCCCACGCGGTCGATGCGAATGACCTGCGCCAGGTCGGGGCGGGTGGCATAGACATCGCGCAGGATAGGCTCATCTACTAACAGACCATGTTCCATGGCGGCGCGTGTATCCAGCGCCCGACGGTAGGCGTCGACGAACTCGCTCACTCGGCCGGCCGGTCCGCCGAAGAATAAGCCGCCGACCCACATGGTATGGCGGTGCGCCGTGGCCTTGTGCTGACGCGCGGTTTGTTTGCGCATGCGCGCAGTCATGCGATTGCCAATCAGGCCGATTTTCTCGGCGAAGGCATGCCGGCAGATTGCCAGGTTCGGCCATTCGATGTCATCCGACAAGCGGAACAAACCGCGCTCACCGCACAACCGGTCGGGGCGAAGCGCCGCGATGTCGCACCAGAACAACAACGACGAGTTGAAGGGATTCATCTTCGCCGCCTGTTCGAGGAAGAACGGTTTTTCGCACAAAATCACCGCTTTCATCACTCCCGTTTGAGGGTTGTCGCAATCGTGCCCGTGGATGCGCACCTGCCTTTGGAAAGACGCCAGATGGCGGTAGCCGTATAAATCCTCCACGCGCACCGGCACATATTCCGCCGGTTTATCGCCCCTTAGCCGTTTGATTTTGTCCAGCGATGCCGGGTCGCCAAACACCACCAGCGGCCATCTCACATGCGGGACCAAATTGGCCATCCATGCGTCGTAGTCATGCGGGCGCTTGTTGATGGAGCCGCCAATGTCGATAAAGGCAACGACCAGGGTGATTGGATAAGTCTCATGCGGTTTGGGAAGCACTGGAGGGGGAGGCATGGCGGTTCAGGTGGTGAATGGTTGGGATCCGCCCTGCGGGCTTTCGCGGATTTCAAGGCGCGTCATTGCAGCAAAAAACTTCATGGCGGTCGTCAGCCGGCGGGCGCGGCGGGCCGCTCCAGCACGCGTCGCAACTTCGCTTTGCCACGGTGGGTCCTGCCCGACCCACCAAGTCCGTGAATTCTCTGTACGCCATCAAACGTTTCAATGACGGCTCTGCCTTGCTGCATGTCGAGGTTGGCCATTGAATCTTCCAATGCCTTGATCTTTAACCCTCTCGATTGTGGCTTTTGGGGATCTCACCTTCTTCTGCCATGACGTAATGTTGAGATTGCCCGAACAGCTGCTACCAAAGGCTCATGCACGTCAGGACCCTGTCCTTCGAACCGTGTGACCACTGCCATCGGGGTATCGGCATTGCACAGGGAATGTTCCCCGTCCTGGTCATCCTCGAGTTTCAATTCAGCAACGGCTGGCGTGAACGTTATCGAAACGCTCTTCCCTGGATAGAGTCTCTGCCAGCTGCCGGGCTGAAACAGGTTTTGCTGTGCTTCCCCGAACAGTGTCAACCACAGGAGCCTGCCAGGGTCAAGCAGTGTCACGATTTGGTTGGTGTGGAGGTTAGGCATTCCGGTTTTTCACTGTCAAGTGCACCACCGTCAGACGACTCCATCGAGGCAACGAATACGCAAAAAATCCCCGCCGCGGGATGACCCTCGGCGGGGATCGGGACGACACAACGGGGCGGCGAAGCCGCCCCGTGTGATACACAGTTAGAAGTTAATCCACAGTTGAGTGTAGCCCCAGGTTTCGTTGGGAACATCTACCCCGTTAGCCACAGAGAGAGGGTTGTTGTCTATGTAGTCGCCAGGGAAGAAAACCCCCCCACCCATCTGCCAGGCCACGTGGTTGTCAGGCGTGAAGAACATGGTGTACACCACGTCAACTTCGTTACCCAGAGAGTCTTCCTGGTTGTTTCTCGGCGACTGAATAAAGACATTCTGGCTGGCTGCATACCAGTGGTCTTTTTCATCGTTCAGATAAAACCAGTGCCCGGTCACTTCAAAGTGGCTGTCCCTTGTCGGACGCAACTGGAGACCAACTGAATAATGCACCATGTTTTTCCAGGCCATACGGTCCATGTAGCCGAAATGAATGTGGTTGGTGGGATACAACTGATCAAATCCCCCCCATTCGCTGGTATCATCAGGATTGTTACCGGATGCAACATTGTATTCACCGCCGATACGAGGTTGCATGGGCACCGGTAGCGTTATACCCCCGTCAATGTGAAAGGCATAGGCATCAATATCCATATTCCGACCGGCGGAGTCATAATCTCCTATTTCCCCGAACTGCCAGTACCCTTCAACGGTGGCATCTATACGGGAACCGCCCATACCCATTTTCTTGACCGCCCGACCGCCGATGGTATGACGGGATTGGTCACCTGGGCGTGCGTTATACATATTTCCTTCATTCGTGCCACCACTGTGCCAGATGTAGGTGGGCTCTACAAGCATGCCCATGAGTTTCGTGGGTGCACGGACATAGAGGATATCAGCGTCCGAGGTAGCTTTGACAGTACCAGCCTGACTACCGGCTCTACCCAAGCCAGAGTTGTTACCAATACATCCTCCAGAAGTCGGAGACCCACAGTTGCCCTCATCAGTCCGCAACCAGCCGGCTTGCAGGGTCATATGTGGGGCGAGCTTGTAATTGGCGGTCACACCGTCGTGGCTCCATCCCACGTTGTTCCAGTCAAAATGCCCGAACATGCGATGGTTGCCCCAGACCACCAGTTGCCGTCCGACTTTCACAGTGAGGTCCGGCATCAGGAAGTTCCTGACCAGCATGAAAGCCTGACGGGCAAAGATCCTGCCCGTGGTGGAATTGGCATCCGCCGGTGCTTGATCCCCACGACCCCAGTTTTTGGAGTACTGCGGCTGGAAGAAGAACACCACGTCCGGTGACACCGTATAGTGAAGGCCCAGCCGCGTCCATTGTTGCACAAAGAACGTATTCTGCTTGGAGCCAGTATTGGCAGGATTCTGACGAGTGGGAAACCCAGTGCTAAACCCGTCACGAGCGATCGTAGGACTACTCAACCCAAACCTGCCGTTTGTCCGAAATTCCGGACGGACGCGAAGGTCGCCGGAGATGGTCAACTTGCTGATGTCAAACAGCTTGCTGGTCGGCGGATCGAACTTGTGATACGGAATCAGATCCGGAATGGCACGCGGCACCGCCGGCACGGCCGAATTCTTATCCGTGGCCGGAGTGGTCTTCTCGGCAAAAGCCGGCATGGCCGCCACCGCCAGGATAGCCACCACCGTTGTAATGGATTTCAATACGTTCATCCTCTCCCTCCTCCTGTCTAAAAATGATGATTCGCAATGATCGCAAACTGCGGTGTCCTGCCTTACCAGACTTGCCTTGGGCCTTCCGCTTTCCCCAGAAACTCTCACTCGCTTCCTCTGTCCTGGTTGATCATTCGGCATGGTGCCCACTTCTGTCTCTTCACATTCGGCCAGTTTCACCGTCCCCCTCTACCATATCTTGTTGCCTCTTGGCAACAACTTTTCCATTCATACCCAAGATGTACCCCCATTCACCTCCTTCTCGGTTGAGACGTGAACAACCAGTGAAACGGAACGAGGCCGTAAGACCACATCCCAACACACTCTCAATACAAGCCAGATTCATGCCAAAACAACTGACTTATCGCAATACAAGATTTTTCAGCAATCAATACGCGAAGTTACAATACAGTGCGTCAGGCACAGGCAACCCATTGCCAGATTTTTTCGTGTCAAAAACAACACGGTTTCTCTCTGCATATGATGATTTTCCGATACTCATTGTCCTGCCCGTTGCCCGTCATACAATCCTGGCGATGGCTGAGGGACATATCATACCGGCCTGGTGCCTTCTCTCACGCTGGAGGACGCCGCTTCCCCCGCTCCCTTTACCGTTTCTTCCGCGTCTTTGACCGACGAGGTAAAATCCTGTTCCACCATTTTGACTTCCTGCTGAATCATGTTTAGTTCCGGCTCGACGGACTGTTTCAAATCATCCGCGGTTTCCTTAAAACCCCTCACGGCTTTCCCCACCTGTCTGCCAATCTCAGGCAATTCCTTCGGGCCAAACAAGAGAAAAGCCAGAACCAGAATGATGAGGATTTCCATTGCTCCGAGACCAAACATGATTTTCGTTCGCTCCTCGTACCCCCGTCACCCGAACTGTGAACATTCCCACATCCACCGATCCACGAAGTGCCGACCGTTCACGACTTCCCTGCCTTCATTGTTCTCCGTGTCAGTCAGCCCTGCCCGGATTCCCGAACAATGAGTCGGTTACGACTGTTGTCCTGTCTGCTGCCCCGTTTGTTGTTGCAACGGCTCCCCGGCTGGTGCTGCCACATTCTGTGTCTGTGCCACCGGTGGCTCGGCCAGTTGACCCGGTGCCGTTTGCCCTGGTGCCGACTGAGACGCTGGTGGTGGTGCAGCCCCCATGCCCGCTTCATCCTGTGGCGTCACATCCATCGCGTCCGGTTCGTGAATGGATTTCTTGAACCCCTTGATGGCTTTTCCCAGCCCTTCCCCAAGCTGCGGAATTTTCCCCGCCCCAAAAATAATAAGGACAATGAACAGAATGAGTAATAATTCCATCCACCCAAAGGAACCAATCATGCGTCACCCTCTCGCAATAGCCATGCCGGCGTGTTTCATGCTGACCGAGTTCGTTTCACAGGAGCGGTTCAATGCCGATACCCCTTCTGCCTTTATCACCGTACGCTACCTTGAGGCATGGCAGCCGCACAATTCGACAAGTATAACCTGACACAATCAAAAAATCTACAACAATCAACACCATTCATCAGAAGCCGTTTTGTCGTCAATCTTGCAGATCCTGTGACAATACTGGCCTGGCAGTTCATCACTGTTTAAGGCCAGTTTCACAACTGCCAGTCGCATACCCGCCACGTCCACAATTCTCTCACTCAGGCCAAGAGCATGCTTCTCACAGGGATAACGGAGCGACACGTTTCACACGGAGAGGCCAGGGGAGAAAATGATCACCGTGTGTCAGGGCCCATCCAGAAATGGAAATAATCAACTGACCGCGGCGGAGCCATCAAGGCATGGCGGATGCCATGCCGTTCGTACCCCAGGGCTTCCAGTTGATCCATCACACTCAGAACCTCGTCTTCCGTCACGTAGGCAACCGTATCCGCAATGCCGTGCCCGGGCTGCCTTGCCAGCAGACGCTCCAGTTCACGACGCGGCTCATCAGGGGTCTCCGGTGCAAGGGGCAAGGCGATGGTTCGTTCACAGGGGCTTGCATAGCCGCCGGCGTTCACCGCATCGATTGTTTGAACAATCAGCCGGTCCACTTCCCACTGTCCGCCGCGCGGCACAGCGGGGTGGGAAGCAAGCACATCCATGAAACTCATGACGTTGGCCCCCAGGGTGCGCCCGACAAATTCTTTTTGCGGTTCAACCCTCACGTGACCGCCGACCTGTTTGGCCACGTCTTCCAACAATGCAAAGTTGACCATAAAACTCAACTGCCCTCCCACGACGTTGTAACACGGTTTGTCCGGATCGTTGAGGACGGCTTCGTCCATGGTTCCCGCATCAAAGCTGCTTAATCCGAGCGCGTCCGGGGCCATCAACCGATTCGCTTCCTTGAGGACGGTGGCGGCTCCGGTATTCACGGGCATCAGCACTTCTTCGTCAAAGAGTTTGAGAAAATCCATGACCAGCCGCCGGAACGGCATGTCTTTGGCCACAACCGTGCGATACTCCCGTTCCCACACCAGGTCCTCCAGAAAGGCAGGGAGCCGTTTGAGTCCTGCGATGTCGGCTTTCTCGAAGAGATGAATCAATCCTGCCCAGTCAGGAAAATCTTCCAGCCGGGTTTCCTTCAAATTCGGCCGGATGTATTCTTCCATGACATCCCCGGCCTTTCGAAGCAGGAGTTTTGTCGGCAACTCGCTCCACAATTCATTGCACACAATACGATCCACTGACCCGTCGCGGTACGATTGCAGATCGTGCACAGCAGCGTGCACGAACTGGACGTGCTCCCGATGCCGGGCCAGGTCCGCGTTGTCCCTGGCGCCGTCGAGGACGGTCTCCGACGCATCAAGCAACACGTACCGGAGGCGGGGATAGAGTACAGCGTCCCGATCCAGGGCCTGCACGCGATCCAGGAAGCAGGCTGCCAGATTGCCATTGCCGCATCCCCATTCCATAATGGTCAGCGGGTCGGTCGTTGTCCCAGGTCTGGTGCTCAGGCGTTGGCGTGCCCGTTCAACATAATCCGCTGCCAGGGCATACCCCAGGCGATAATCCGCGGCGGCAAAGGTCTGATAGAATTCCTGCACACGGTCGCCCTGCAGGCCGTAGAACACGGTGTTCAGATGCCGTTGCCAGACATCAACCGGCGAAAATTCCCCCAGCAACTGGGGTAACGATTCTTCATTCTCTGCGACTTGTGCCACCATGAGCACATGTTTCCTGTTTGTCACGAATTCGTCTGCGAAAAAACGAGGTGCACTCTACCAAGGCTTTTTGTGCCTCGCAAGAGACTGTCCACGCCTGCTAGAATGCCAACAGTGTGGGAGACGTCCCCGTGGTCGCTCGTGAGAGCCCCCATGTATGGCTGGCGGGCATCTCGTTGAGGCATGGCATGGTGGAGCAATCCTGATGAAACTGAACCAACCCTTCACACCGTCATTGCTGACTGCCTGCCTGTCCGGTACGCTGTGTGTTCTGTACCTGGTCGGGATGGGCTTTGCAGACCAGGGCGTCGCGCGGCACTCGCCTCCCGCTCCTTTCAGTCCTGACGAAACCCAACACGGCTTTTTTCAGTTCGAGACGCTTCCCCCGATTCCGGAGGACACAGCACCGGATCCATTGGACTATTACAGGAACGAGCAACCCGGCTCATTCCGTTTGCAGGATGACTCGCAAAACGGGACGCAGGACGGACCACCCGGCGGCCTGTTTCAGCAGATCACCACAGCACGGGGCTTTGAAGAAAATCTGGATGTTCGACGCGGCCACCTTTACTACCCTGTCCAGCCCACCGAAACATTCACGCCGGATACGTCGGCGGTGTATGTGGTCTTTCGGGTCTTCAAACACTATGCCCCGTATTACGTCATTGGGCGCCTGGTTCCCGAGCACGTGCCCGGGCTTCCCGACGAGACCGCTGCTGAGGAAGACACGGCCTCGCTCGCATTAGAAGACGAGAGCGGCTACCTTCAATTCTTCGCCCCGTCTCAAGATGGTCAGGCTGGCTGGCATCCGGGACGGTACCGGATTGACATCTTTGTCGGCTACGAAGCCAGTGAGCTGACACGCATGGGAGCCTTGCGTTTCACCATCGCTCCGCGCGCCTGAGACAGGAAACACGCGGCACAAAGAGACCCGGTCAAAAGCCCCCCTCCGTCATTCCCGCAGTGAGTTGAGCGGGAATCCAGGGGGAGGCAGGGATTTGACCCGTTCGGGATGATTGCGTAGGATGGGCACACTGCGTTCCTCCCATTGACACGCGCCCCGATGCCGCCATCCCGCACGGGCCGCCCAACATCCCGGCCCAACACGGCTTATGACCTGTGCCCCGCAACCCTGGCTCTCCGTCGTCATCCCCATCAAGGATGAACGGGACAACCTGGAGACTCTGACCCAACAGCTCACCACGGTACTGGGCAACCTGGAACAATCGCGCCACGCCCCGTTTGAAATTGTGTACGTGGATGACGGCAGCACGGATGGCAGTTCCGCGTTACTGGATGAGATCCACCGTCGTACCTCCGTGGTGCGCGTGCTGCATCTCGACCACAATCACGGACAAACCGCAGCGTTTGACGCGGGTTTTCGCCACGCCGGTGGCGTCCTGATCGCCACGCTGGACGGTGATCTGCAATACGACCCCGCGGACCTTGCCACATTGCTGCCGTTGACCAACGACTACGACATGGTGTGCGGCTACCGTCAGCAGCGGATGGATTCTGTCGTGCGGCGCCTCTCTTCGCGCATTGCCAATCGGGCTCGGAATGCCCTGCTCCACGATGGTGTTCGCGATACCGGGTGTTCGCTCAAAATCCTTCGGCGGCGCGTCATCGAGCGTCTTCCTCTGTTCCGCAACATGCATCGTTTTTTCCCGGCACTGGCCAGGATGCACGGGTTTTCGGTCATTGAAGCCCCCGTGCAGCATTTCCCGCGCGTCTGCGGACATTCCAAATACGGCATCGGCAATCGTCTCTTCGCCGGCCTGTACGATCTCATGGCCGTCCGCTGGATGCAGCGACGTTGTCTGCGGTATAACATCGTGCCAGGCCCGTCCCCTGGTCGCCAGGAGCGCCAGGGGCATGCGTCTGGTTCTGTTCCCGAACCTCCAGACACCACCCAGGCGCCTCCATCCGCTGATACCCCACAACAGCCGCATCTGTCATGACTCGCACCGACACCTCCCGTCATGGTTCCCGTCCCCTGGTCGTGCTCCCCCTCCGTCCCCTGGTCGCACGGAGCGCCCCTTGGTCGCACGGGGCGCCAGGGGCAGGCAGGGGCCTGCCCCTGGTCAAACCCAAGGGCAGGCATTCCCTGGATTCCTGCGTTCGCAGGAATGACGGGGGCATGCTTCATGCGTGCGGCATGTCGCACCAGTCGGGCCGTCCCGTCACCCGTGGTCTGGCACGATGAACACATTCCTGTCCAACGTAAGCACCTACTTCACTGGCCTGACATCGGGGGAACTCGTCTGGCTGGGTATCGGCTTTCTGGGACAAAGCCTGTTTTTTTCCCGTTGGATTATTCAGTGGATCGCGTCCGAACGTAAAGCCGACAGTCAAATGCCACTGGCATTCTGGTACATGAGTCTGGCCGGCGGGCTTATCGTGTTGTCATATGCCATCTATCGCCGCGATCCGGTGTTTATCGCCGGACAGGGCATCGGCTCATTCGTCTATCTGCGGAATTTAATGTTGATCCACGCCAAGCGAAAGCGCGTTGCCCGTACCTGATGGACTCCCCGTCGCCCCGGATGTCGCGTGACGCGCCTGCCATGTTGTTTTCCACACGCGCTCTCCATCTTGCATTGCTGCTTCTCTGTGGATGCCTGCTGCTGGTGACCGGCCTGGACAACATGGGTCTCACCGATCGTGATGAAGGCAGCAACGCGGGAGCCGCGCGCGAAATGCTGAACACAGGGGATTGGATTTCCCCCACGCTGAACGGAGAACCGCGCTACGCCAAACCGGCAGGAACGTACTGGATCACCAGCAGCATCTATGCCCTGTTTGGCGTGCACACATTCACGGCCCGTCTGCAGTCTGCCCTGTTCGGACTCGCGTTGATCCTGCTGCAATATCTCTTTCTTCATCGGACACTGGGCCCGACTGTCGCACTCTGCGGATCGCTTGTGCTCCTGCTGAACGTGGAATTTGTGGGCATTCACCGTCTGGTGCTGACTGATCCGGCCCTGGTGTTTTTTACCACGCTGGCCACCTACGGCTTCTGGCTGGGCTTTCACGGGCGGGGACAGGCCCGACACGGCATGTGGCTGTTTTACATTGGCATGGCACTGGCCACCTTAGCCAAAGGGCCGGTGGGCATTCTCATTCCCCTGCTGGGTGTGGTGCCGTACCTGACCCTCACGCATCAATGGCCGGCCTATGTCGCCCGCGGCATGCCGCTGCTCGGCTGGACCGTCTGTGGCCTCATTGCCATACCCTGGTACCTGGCCATGCTGGTCATCCACGGCGCGGAGTATATCGCGGCAGCCCAGGCCAATACGGTCGGACGATTCGCCAACCCCATGGAAGGCCATGGCGGAACCATCCTGTTTTATGTCCCCATCCTCCTGTTCGGATTTTTCCCATGGAGCGGATTCCTCCCTGCAGCACTCGTTCTCGCACTGAAGGACTGGCGGTCGTTCTGGACAGGCACGCGGACGGCAGGAGATGAGCAGGGACTGCTGGTTTTCTGCGCATTGTGGGCATCTGGTATTTTTTTGTTGTTTTCCATCTCCGCCACGCGGTTGCCTCACTACATCCTGCCCCTGTATCCGCCGGCCGCACTGCTGGTGGCCACGCTCTGGTCACGTTTCTTCGGGCAACCCCTCCGATCCGAACTGTCTGCCCCACCTCCCTGGTCGTGCTCCCCCCTCCGTCCCCTGGTCGCACGGAGTGCCAGGGGCATGCATTCCCGCAGTGTGTTGAGCGGGAATCCAGAGGGGGGCGTGCCAGGGACATGCTTTGGACTCACCGTGTCCACACGCATCGTCCTCATCACGGGGTATCTGCTCAGCGGCCTCCTGGCCTCTGTCCCTCTCGTGTATGAACGCATGAAACCCGTCATCATAGAGCAGTTTCCGGCCGCCGAACGGGTCGGTGTCGGCCCTGCCCCGGTCGTGATGGGAATTGTTGTGTTTCTGGGCGTGGTGATCTTTCGACACATGATCTGGAAGGAAGCCCGCCGGACTCAGGCCTTCTGGGTGTTGTCGGGGATGACAGGCGTGATGTTGCTGATCGTGATTCTGTTTGCCCTGCCGCGCGTCGGACGATATTTCATCGACCCTCCCCAGGAATTAGCCACCATCGCGGGACTCAATCTTGGCCCCGACGACACGCTCATTCACTTTGGCCGTAAACTGCCTTCGTTGTCGTTCTACGCGAAACGCCGGGTGCATTTCATCAACCCCGGCGAAGACGGGAAATTTTCACCACATGTCAACGCGGGCGGTCGCATCATGGTCATCCTGCAAACTCGTCTTCGTGAGCAGCTGCCCTCTCCTGTCTCTTCTTTCGTCCCGATTCTCCAGCGATACGGCTTTGTCCTCCTGTCCAGCGATCCGGTTCTACGGGAAACAGGAGCGCGCGCGCCGGGAGGGGAAAACCAGGAGGATCAGCCCCCCTCCTCCGTCCCCTGGTCGCACGGAGCGCCAGGGGCAGGCTCTGCGCACACAGGAACAGAGCAGAACGACCCGGGCTAGTGCAACGGCACAATCCCCTGCAAGCCATGGGCAGCCGCCACCACGATCACCCACCCCCCCGTGAGCCAGACCTCGCGTGACACCCGTGGCGCCTCCGGCGGGTGGTGATCCGGTTGATCCAGCATCCACCACACGAGACATGTCATGAGGGTCACCGCGACAATCCATATGGTCTGAAGGCTGACGGCCAGACCCAGCACGATGACGATCGTGGCGTGCGCGGGTCGAGGAACAGGGCGACGAGCCGATGGGTCTGCCCATGATCCGGACAGACCATGACCCGGGCAGGCCATGACCCACCGGGCGACGATCCCTCCCGTACACAACAACAGCCCCGCCCAGAACATGCCCCATGCCACGGAGTCACCAGCCGGACGGCTGAAGACGTTCCAGAACATCGCGCACCCGCCCACCACAAACGGAAGCATGCACGTCCATACCCGCGTGGCATGGTGCCGCCACTCGGCAAGAGGGCGAGCCCATATGTACCCGACCAGGAAACCCAATACCGCTCCGCCCAGCACATCCGTGGGAAAGTGAGACCCCCGCACAAAACGACTTAGACCGACAAAGACGGCTCCGCCGTACCATGCCCATGCCCACGCGGGAAACACACGGGCCAGCACGGCCGCCACGGCAAACGAGGCCGAGGTATGTCCAGAGGGAAACGCATCCAGCCCGCCTTGCAGGGACGGGCCATAGTCAAACGCCCCTTGGTGCGCGAACCGCGGGCGGGGACGTCCGATCAGATGCTTGAAGAGTTGTGTGAGGAGTCCCGCCAGCACATACGCGACGAATGCGTCGCGTCCCGCCTGTTGATACGTCTGGCGATGCAGAAGCCAACCGACACCCCACAGACCCGCGCACAGGATCACTAACGTGACCCCGTCCCCCAGGCGATTGCCAACATTCCCCAACTGTTCCACAAACGGGAAATCAAGCGAGCGAATAAACAGGACGGCCTCAAAATCCAGCCGGGACAGCAGGTACAGACAGGCCAGACATACCCCGCCGGAGAGGATCACCGCGCTGACGTATTGTATTCGGGACACGCAATCTCCGGATGGATCCGGCACGGGGTCGGATGTGATTCGTCAGACCCCTGGTCAAACCCAGGGGCAGGCATTCAGAAAGCCCATTCGGCAAGAAACACGTTCAACTCGCCTGGTTCCTTCGCATGACGGTCGGATACCCACATCAACATCGTACCGTCCGGAGACATCACGGGAAAACCATTCACGCGTCCTTCAAAGGTGATCTGTTCCAACCCGGTGCCATCATCATTCACCACGTACAGATGAAAGGCAGGCTGACTGTTCACACGCCCCGGCTTCGCCCGGTCCCTGGTCAAACCCAAGGACAGGCTTGACGAAAAAAGAATCCGGCGACCATCGGGATGGAAGCAGGGGGCGACGTTCGAGGCTCCGTTTGCCGTCACCTGATAGGTGCCCGATCCATCGGCGTTCATCGTAAAAATTTCCGCATTCCCCGTTTCCACCAGACTGTGGCTCAGTAACGTTTGATAGGCCTCCCGCTCGTCCGCGGTGGCAGGATGCCGCGCATGATAGACAATCCGCTGGCTGTCCGGTGAATAACACGCGCTGCCTTCGTAGCCAACGGCGTCGGTGAGCCGTGTCACACCGGTGCCGTCAATGTTCATCGAATACAGATCGATGTCGCCGTCCCGGACCGACGTAAACACAATGGTTTTGCCGTTGGGTGCGACCGTGGCCTCGGCATCGTACCCCGATGAAAATGTGAGACGCTGCAGCTCCCGGCCGTCCAGGCGAACGGAAAACAGTTCAGAGTCATGCAGGATCTGGCGAACGCGATCCCCCTGCGGCGGCCGGGGCGGGCAGTGCAAGCCGGTTAAATGCGTTGAGGCATACAGCACCCGCCGCCCGCCGGGGAAAAAATATCCGCCGGTCGCGGCACCATACCCTGTGCTGACCCGGCGACCGTTGTCGCCATGCAGATCCATGACATACATCTGCGAACAGCCGCTGACGGTGTGGCTGACCGGATCGTGTGTCGATTGAAAAATGACGCGCGTCCCGTCCAGGGAAAAATAGGCCTCGGTGTTCCTGCCACCAACAGTCAGTTGCCGGACATTCGTCAAATGCCGTTCGACCTGGCCTGCACCGGTTGTCGTCGCCGGCAAACCGGCGGCGAGGATATGGACGGACAGCATCGTCGCGACCAGTTGCCGGATCATGTCCTTGGTCAAACCCAGGGACAGGCCTGCTCGTCTTCTCATCCGTCGTCCCGGACGGATGTGACCCGCACGGTCAGTCCCAGGCAGACACCGATGGCCCTCTCCCGCCACGCCGATACGCCTCACGGATCGCCTCCCCCCGGAAGGGCACCATCCAGAAGGGCCTCGGCAAATTCCCGTGCGTGAAAATCCTGCAAGTCTTCTTCGTGTTCCCCAACTCCGATGAGGCGAACAGGGATCGCCAGTGTCTCGGCAATGGCCACCACCACTCCGCCTTTGGACGTCCCATCCAGTTTCGTGAGCACCAGCCCCGTGACGCCGACAGCTTCGTGAAACTGTCTGGCCTGTGCCACCGCATTTTGCCCGATCGTGCCATCCAGCGTGAGCAACACTTCGTGAGGGGCACCAGGACAGGCACGGTCAAGCACGCGCTTCATTTTTTTCAGTTCGTCCATGAGATTGCCTTTCGTATGGAGCCGACCGGCCGTATCGACCAACACCACGTCCACGCCTCTGGCTTTCGCCGCCAACAACCCGTCAAACACCACGGCCGACGGATCCGCCCCCTGGCGATGCTTGATCACGTCTGCTCCAATACGTGTTCCCCACGCTTCAAGCTGTTCAATGGCAGCGGCGCGGAAGGTATCGGCAGCGACCAGGAGCGGGGTGAACCCTTGCTCGCGCAACCGACCGGCCAGTTTCGCCAGGCTCGTGGTCTTCCCCACGCCGTTGACGCCCACCGCCAGAATCACAAAGGGTTTGGGACCCGACCGAATGAGTGATTCAACGGACTCCGATTCCGCGGACGCCAGAATGTCCACCAGCACCCGTTTCAATTCCCGCAGGGCTTCGTGCGGATTGCCCCCTGCCGCGCGCAACTGTTCCATCACACGATCCACCGTGCGAACGCCGATATCCGCCTGTAATAACGACGCCTCAACCTCATCCAACACCTCGGGATCGAGGCCACGTCCCATCACCTGCGTCAGCGAACGCCACAGGCCCTTTCGCGTCTTCTCCAACCCTGCTTTCAGTCGAGTTATCCAGCCCATGCCGGTCACACCTCATTCACCACGCGCGGCGGGGGGATGAATGCGGCCAGGAGTTCCGCTTCCTTGCGTTGCATGATCCGCGCATGCCGCCTACCCCGTTCATGGTCGTAGCCGACCAGATGGAGCACGCCATGGATCAGCAACCGCAGCACCTCTTCGTCCAGTGAACACCGCAACGCTCTGGCCTGGCGTCTGACCGCGGGCATGGAAATCACCACGTCCCCCAGCGGGGACATCACGCCGGTCGGGGCTTCCTGATAGGCAAACGCCAGGACATCCGTGGTGCGATCCTGCTTGCGATACTCCCGGTTCAACCGTCGCATCCGCGTATCCCCGATGAACCCGATCCCAATGTCGGCATCGGCCTGACCGAGTCGCGTCAGGAGCGAGAGGGCAACACGACGCAGCACCAACCGACGCACCGACGTGCGTGCTAACTGACAATGAATGTGGATGGACATAACACCTACGCCGCGAACACTCGAGAACAGGCTTGTTCAACCGGGCATGAGGAAGACAGGATCGCCTTCCTGCCCGGCCAGCATGTCAATTCCGGAAATCCGGAGCGCGCGCAACACACCACAGGTTGCAGGCCCCGCACATGGCGGCCTCAAGAAGCCCGTGCAGACC
>RKSG01000030.1 GCA_007570995.1 Nitrospirales bacterium | reverse complement strand
GGACCCACCCTGGATTCCTGCATGCGCAGGAATGACAGAGGGGGAGGCAGAACGGAGGCTTGACCGTCGGTTAGGGCAAAAGGCGGACCCACCCTGGATCCCTGCGTGCGCAGGAATGACGGAGGGAGGCAGAACGGAGGCTTGACCGTCGGTTAGGGCAAAAGGCGGATCCACCCTGGATTCCTGCGTCCGCAGGAATGACGGAAAGGCAGGAATGGCGGAGGGGCGTTGACAGTCGATCTCACGGTGTGAATAAATAGGGCGGATGGCATCGCGCGGACGCGTAATGGACAGCCTGCTCCAGTGGAAGGGGTGCCATCCCACCTTGCGTGATCCGGATACAAGGACAGACCGTTGTCACCATGGGTTCCTGCGTGCGCAGGAACGACGGAGGGGCGAGAGTGGCGGAACTGGCAGACGCGCGAGACTTAGGATCTCGTGGGAGACCATGGGGGTTCGAGTCCCCCCTCTCGCACCAGCGTTGCCCTGTCGTCCTTTCGCTGTGAACAGACCACCCCGCACAACGAGTACCCTGCCATGAAACTGGAAGTCACAGAGCTGGGGCCGATGAAACGGGCCATCGCCATTGAAGTCCCTGAAGACGTCGTCAATCAGGAATTTGACCGGGTGTGTCGTGACCTGCGACGCCAGGTCCAGATCCCGGGGTTCCGACCCGGCAGGGCACCGGTGGCCATGCTGGAAGCACGCTACGCCAAGGCCGTGGAACAGGACGTGATTCAACGTCTGGTGCCCACCTATTACGAGAAGGCCATCCAGGAAACCGGCGTGACGCCCGTGCTGGTCGAAATGCCCCAGTTGGAGCGATTGAAAGCCAGACGCCATGCCTCCCTCCAATTCACGGCCACCGTCGAGATCAAGCCGTCCATTGCCTTGCGAGAGTATCGTCCGCCCAATCCGATTGCCTTGAAGCCCGATGCCCGCACGGTGGTTGATCAGGATGTGGAGCAAGCTCTTGAGCGCCTTCGGGAACGACAGTCCCGACTCGAAGCCACCCCGCCCGGCACTCCACTGGGAGAAGGGGTGCACGCCATCGTGACGATTGAAGGCTTTGTGGATGGCAAGCCGGTGGACGGCTCGAAAAAAGAGGGGATCCTCCACAAAGTGGGATCGAAGGAGCCCGTGCTGGGGATCGACATTGATGAGGCCCTGATGGGAAAACGGGAAGGGGACAGCGCGGAGATCGTCCAAGACTACCCCACCTCACATCCGGATACCCGCCTGGCTGGCAAAGCGGTCACGTTCACCGTCTCCATCCTGGGGGTGAAACACAAAACGCTTCCGGCGCTCGATGACGAATTTGCCAAAGATTGCGGGGACTGTGACACCCTTGAGGCGCTCAAAGACAAGATCCAGTCTGAACTGGAACGGGTGTTGAAGCGGGACACGGAACAGGGCTACAAGGATCAAATCATCGAGCGCCTTGTGACCATGCATCATTTTGATCTCCCCGAAGCCCTGGTCGAACGGGAACTGCACACCATGGTGCGGCAACGCCTCATGGAAGAACAGCGGGCCCGGACCGGGCGTGTCTCGCTGAATGATCCGGGCCACTCGGTTGCCGAGGCAACACGTATCAAACAGGAGGTCACCCCCGAGGCCAGAAAACGGGTCAAGATCGGCCTGATCCTGGAAGCCATCGCGGACAAGGAAGGGGTGTCCGTGAGCGATCAGGAGATCCAGGAGGAATTCACGAAACTCGCCCAGGGCCTGCGTGTCCCGGTGGCCGATATTCACAAGATGGTGGAATCCGGAGGGCAAAGCTCCCGCCAGGAATTTGAAGACCGCATTCGGGCCGACAAGGCCCTCCAACTGGTCTACCAGTACGCGGTGATTCAAGGGTAAGGCGCTCCGCCCCTGCGCAGACGACATCAAGCCCCCCGCCGTCCCCTGGTCGCACGGAGCGCCAGGGGCATGCATTCCTGCGCACGCAGGAATCCAGGGGGTAGCGGCAGAGACGAAAGGGAAAACCGTATGTTAATTCCAATGGTCATTGAGAGCACGAACCGGGGCGAGCGCGCGTACGATATTTATTCCCGTCTCCTGAAAGATCGCATTATCTTTCTCGGCGCCCCTGTTGATGATGTGTTTTCCAACCTCGTCATCGCTCAATTGCTGTTCCTGGAGGCAGAGGATCCGGACAAAGACATTAATCTCTATATCAATTCCCCGGGGGGAAGCGTCACGGCAGGCCTTGGTATTTACGACACCATGCAATACGTCAAACCTCCCATTACCACGATCTGCCTGGGACAAGCCGCCAGCATGGGGGCCCTGTTGCTGGCCGCCGGCACCAAAGGAAAACGCTATGCGCTTCCCAACGCGCGGGTGATGATTCATCAACCGATGGGAGGGTTTCAGGGCCAGGCAACGGAGATCGATATTCACGCACGGGAAATTCTGAACATTCGAGAGCGGCTGAACCAGATCCTGGCACACCATACCGGGCAGCCGTTGCAGAAAATCAGCCAGGACACCGAACGGGATTATTTCATGTCCGGCACGGACGCCCGCGAATATGGCATCATTGACGAAGTGATTGTCAGAGGGCCAGACAGGGCCCCTGCCCGTTCGAATGGCCTGTAGCCCCTGCATGCC
>RKSG01000124.1 GCA_007570995.1 Nitrospirales bacterium | reverse complement strand
GCCCCCCTCCGTCATTCCCGCAGGGAGTTGAGCGGGAATCCAGGGGGGCGTGCCAGGGGCATGCATTCCTGCGAATGCAGGAATCCAGATTGCTTTCTCCCGTGATGGCTCCCGCCTGTTCGCAGACGGGGACCGTTGCTGAGGGTCTGACCCGGGTCCCATGTCGTTTGTTCCCGTGACAGCTGTGCGGTCGTCTCGTGAAGCCGCCGGTAAGCCGGATGGCGAGGGACGCGCTGGTCGTTTGCCTCCGTGGTTTCGGGTCAGGCTCGAAGCGGGGCCACATTACCGGCGTATTCAGTCGCTGGTGAGGGAGCAGCGGCTTCATACCATTTGTGAGGAAGCCCGTTGCCCGAATAAGTGGGAATGCTGGAATGACCGGACGGCGACGTTTTTGATTCTGGGTGATGTGTGTACGCGGCGGTGTCATTATTGTTCCGTGCACACGGGGCGGCCGGGACGGGTTGACTGGCAGGAACCGGAACGTGTCGCCGAGGCCGTTCGATCCCTGGATTTGCGGCATGTGGTGATTACGTCCGTGAATCGTGATGAACTGGACGACGGCGGCGCGGCCCTGTTTGCCGAAACTATTCGGGCAATCCGGAGACTGGTGCCGCTGTGTACGGTGGAGACGCTGGTGCCGGATTTTCAGGGTCAGCGGGCGGCGGTGGAGACCGTTCTGGCTGCTCACCCGGACATGTTTAATCATAATATCGAGGTCGTGCCCCGGCTGTTTCCCGTTGTCAGACCACAGGGCAGTTATGCGCGTTCTTTACGTGTGCTCTCCTGGGCCTGGGAAGGGGGACGGCATACGAAGTCGGGACTCATGGTCGGGTTGGGCGAGACGCTTGAGGAGCTTGTCGCGGTCCTGCGCGACCTGCGGGCGGTCGGGTGTGAGGTGGTGTCCATCGGCCAGTATCTGCAGCCCACGATTGCCCATCATGCGGTGGATCGGTATTACACGCTGGAAGAGTTTGACGCGCTCAGACGTCGGGGCCTGGCGTTGGGGTTCCGGCACGTGGAATCGGGGCCGCTGGTGCGCAGTTCTTACCACGCCGACCGTCACATGGATCATGCCGTGCGGGACGGTGAAACCGTGATATGATGACCTGAAAGGCCGTTGACGGGACGTCCCGCTTCCCGTTCGCGCTACTGGCAGGGTGCCTCTCACCGCGTGGGGGTGTCGTGAATCTCAAACGCTGGCTTCTGCTGACCCCTCTGCTGCTGATTCTTCTGTTGCTCCAGTCTTACCTGTGGGTCCCGACGTATGAGAAACAGGCCACCGGCAATCCGGACCGGCTGGTCACGTATGTCGAAGCCTCCTCCGGCGATGCCAAAATTCTCAATCCGATTTTGAATGCGGATTCCGTCAGCTCGCAAATTGTCAGCCTGGTGTTTGAGGGGCTGTTGGATCTGGATGAGAATTTGCAGTTGCGTGGACGGCTGGCCACGGACTGGACCATATCCGAGACGGCCTATCTGCTGGTCAGCTCTTCGAACCGGTTCCCCGACGGCACCGACGTTACGGGCGCTCGACTGGTCAAGCGTATTCGAGCGGCGCTTATGCAGGATGCGTTTATCGAGCTTGCCTCCAATGTCCGCACGGTGGATGTGTTGCCTCCCGCCAGTGAAACGCACACGATCGTCATTCAGGAGCAGGACGCGGAGGGAAACCCCGTGCAGCAGACTGTGGAGGTGACCGTTGATGTTCCCGAGCGGGTGGTCTTTGGGTTGCGCCGGGTCGATCAGGATTTCTTTCAGCGGCTCATCCCGATGATCGGGGATCGCTATCTCGTGCATTTTCCGTATGAGCAGTATGTGACGTTCCAGGAGCCTGTCGAGCCGACGGTCAAGACACAGGTGCTGACACAGGTGGCGGATCGTGTGCCCGTGGCCGAGCACAATCCCGTCATTGAGTTCCGGCTGCGGCGCGACGTCCGGTTTCATGATGGTCATGCACTGACTGCCCGTGATGTGAAATTTACCTATGACGCCATCATGGATCCGAAAAATCTTTCCCCGCGCACGGCGGATTTTGAACCCATTAAGCACGTGGAAATCATTGATGACCATACCGTGCGCGTCGTGTACAAACGCCTGTTTTCGCCGGCGATCAATGCCTGGACCATGGGCATTCTGCCTGAACATCTGCTCAATGCCGAATCCCTGGATGCGGAAATGCGGGAGCGGAACCTGTCCGATGCCGCTCGTGAGGCGTTTGGTATGCGCGACAGCCGGTTCAACCGTGACCCCGTTGGCAGTGGGCTGTTTCGCTTTGTCGAGTGGCAGGGCGATGAGTTCATTCATCTGCAACGGAATGAGGCCTACTGGGACGGGCCGGCGGAATACCAGGATTATTATCTGCGGATTGTGCCCGATCTGTTGACGCAGGAAATGGAGTTCCGGGCGGGGGCCGTGGATTACTACGGTGCCCAGCCGCATCAGGTCGTCCGGTACAAGGACGATGACCGGTATCAGTCCTTTTCGAGCTTGCAGTTTGTCTACACGTATATCGGCTATAACAATCGCCGCCCGTTGTTTGCCGATCCGGTTGTACGTCGGGCACTGGGTATGGCCATGAACGTCGAGGATTTTGTGAAATATATCCTGTACGGCGAAGGGAAACGCATCACCGGACCCTATCCTCCCAATACCCAGTGGTATGATTCCAGCGTTGCTCCGTTGCCCTACGACCCCGAAGCGGCCCGGGCGCTGCTTGAAACCAGGGGGTGGCAACTCAACGCGGACGGCTGGCTGGAGAAGGACGGCAGGATTTTTGAGTTCACGCTCATCACGAACAGTGGCAATCCCGTTCGCAAAAACATCCTGACGATTGCGCAGGACGCCTGGAAAAAAATCGGCGTGAAGTGCAATACGCAGTATTTTGAATGGGCGGTCTTTCTCAAGGACTTCATCAATACCGGCGATTTCGATGCCGTGGTGCTGGGATGGAGCATGGGCATTGATCCCGATCTGTATCAACTGTGGCATTCGAGTCAGGCCGGCCCGCAGCAGTTGAATTTTGTCGGGTATCAGAACCCGCGTGCGGATGAGCTGATTGTCCGTATTCGGCAGGAATATGATCTGGACGTGCAACGGGATCTGACGTACCAGTTGCATCGCCTGATTGCGGAGGATCAGCCGTATACGTTTCTCTATTCGCCGTTGGCCACACGGGTCCTGGATGACAAAATTGTGCTGGTTCACAGACAGGACGACGGCACCGAGTCGTATGAAAAAATTTATCCCATTCCGAGCGGTGATATCTCGTTCCATTTTCATCAGTGGCGCAAACTTGAATTGACACCGGAATTTTAAGGTGCAGGCGTAGCGACTCAGGTCACCCCCCTCCGTCATTCCTGCGCACGCAGGAATCCAGGGGGTGAAACAGAAGCGGTGCCGGGAAATTACAACCTCCGTCATTCCTGCGCACGCAGGAATCCAGGGGTGGGGTCAGGGGGCGAATCGGGATGAGAGCATTTATTCTTCGCAGTGTGTTCCAGCGGCTGGTGCTGCTGCTCATTGTCTCCATCATGGCCCATTCCGTCATTCATCTGGCGCCAGGGGAGCCCAGCGCGGTGGATCCGTCGAATCCCAGGATGAAACCTGAGGACATTGCTAAAATTCGTGCGGCGTTTCATCTCGATGATCCCCTGTATATGCAATATGCCTACTGGATGCGGGATTTGATGTCGGGCGAGTTGAAATCCTTCAAGGACAGTCAGCCGGTTCTGGGGAAAATCTGGCGCAGGTTTCTGAACTCGCTGCCGCTGTTTCTCTGTGCCACGCTGCTGGTGTGGACGCTGGCGTTTCCGGTCGGCATTCAGGCCGCGATCCGTCGCGGGGCGGTGTATGACCGCACGACGACCGTTGTGGCCTATACCCTCATTTCCGTGCCGGGGTTCTTTCTGGCATATCTGGTGATTCTCTGGGTCGTCAATACGTTTGGCGTGCCGGTGATTGGATTGAAGACCTTTGGCATGGAACACGCCGATCCGCTTTTCCGGACGATGGATCGGGTCTGGCATCTGGTGATTCCTTCTCTCATCTTCGCGTCTGGCGGGGTGGCAGTGCTGTCCCGGTACGTTCGCTCGCAGATGCTGGAAGTCATCGGCCACGATTATGTGCGAACGGCTCGGGCGAAGGGGGCGACGGAGGACACCGTCATCTATCGCCACGTGCTGCGCAATGCCCTGCTGCCGTTTGTGACCATGTTCGGGTTGCTGCTCCCGGGTTTGATCGGTGGCTCGGTCATTGTTGAGCAGATTTTCGCATGGCCCGGGTTGGGCCGCCTGGGCTATGAGGCGATTCTGGCAAGAGATTTCCCGGTCATTCTGACGTTGAATTTTATCGCGGCGGTGTTGACGCTGGCGGGGACGTTCCTGTCGGATATTCTGTATGCCGTCGTTGATCCGCGAATTCGAACCGGCCTGCAGGGGGATGCCTAGGTGACGGAGCCGCAGGAAACGCACAAGGCTTCCCCGTCCCCGCGCGCTCATCCCGGTGCGGGCGGGGAGGAGGCGTTCCCGCCGTCGGAAACGCTGTGGCGGGAGTCGTGGCGGGTCTTCAAACGGGATCGTCTTGCGGTGCTGGGGGCCTGGGTGCTGGCCCTGCTCCTGGTCACGGCACTGCTGGGGAAGGCGCTGACCGAATGGGTCGTCGTGTTTGATCCCGCCGCCGTCCGCCTTCCTGAAAAGTTTCTGCCCCCGCTGTCCCTCGCCTCGAGTGTGGATGTCCCTCCCGATGACCGCCCGCTTGGCGGGATCTATTTGCTGGGGACCGATGAACTGGGACGTGACGTGTTTGCGCGGATGCTTCAGGGGTCGTTTGTGTCCCTGTCTATCGGGTTTATTGCGGTAGGCATTGCCCTGGTGATCGGCATTGTGCTGGGTGGCCTGTCGGGATTTTACGGCAACGTCAAACTGGGCGTGATCACGGTGGATACGCTCATCATGCGGTTGACGGACGTCATGTTGTGTTTCCCGACGTTTTTTCTCATCCTGACGGTCGTCGCACTGCTGCCGCCCAGTATCTATAACATCATGGTGGTGATCGGGCTGACCGGCTGGATGGGCACCGCCCGGTTCGTCCGCGCCGAGTTTCTGGCGTTGCGCAAACTGGATTTTGTGACGGCCGCCACGTCCATCGGCGCGCCGGACCGGCGGGTCATTTTTTCGCACATGGTGCCGAATGCGATGGCTCCCGTGCTGGTTTCGGCCACCATCGGCGTGGCGACGGCCATTTTGACGGAGTCGGGGTTGAGTTTTCTGGGATTTGGCGTGCAACCGCCCTATGCCACGTGGGGCAATATCCTGGCCGACGGGAAGGGGTTTATCTTTGATGCGCCCTGGCTCTTTTTTATTCCGGGCTTCGCCATTGTGATTGTGGTGCTGGCGTTTAATGTCGTCGGGGAAGGGCTTCGTGAGGCGATCAATCCGAAGCTGCGGAGGCGATAGGCCATGACCGTCTCGGATCATCACCTTCTCGACGTGTCGCATCTTTCAACATCGTTTTTTTCTGAGCGCGGTGAAATTCGGGCGGTGGAGGACGTCAGTTTTTCGATTCACCCGGGGCAAACGCTGGCGCTGGTTGGGGAATCGGGGTGTGGAAAGTCCGTCACGGCCCTGTCCATCATGCGGTTGCTGGATTTTCCGGGACGGGTGGTCGGGGGAACGGTGACGTTTCAGGGGCGTGATCTGCTGGCCTTGTCCGATGAGGACATGCGCGCCATACGCGGGAAACATATCGGCATGGTCTTTCAGGAACCCATGACGTCGCTGAATCCGGTGTTCACGATTGGCGACCAGATCGGCGAGGTGTTGAATCTTCATACGAACATGACCCGAACGGCCATCAGGCAGGCCGTCATTCGCCTGCTGGAAACCGTGCGCATTCCTTCACCGGACACGCGCATTGATCAGTATCCGCATGAAATGTCCGGTGGGATGAAACAGCGGGTGATGATTGCGATGGCCCTGGCCTGTCGGCCTGCTCTCCTCATTGCCGATGAGCCGACGACGGCGCTGGATGTGACCATTCAGGCCCAGATCCTGGAGTTGCTGAAAACCCTGCAACGGGAGATGGGTATGGCGATTCTGCTCATCACGCACAACCTGGGCGTCGTGGCGCAGTTTGCCCAGGACGTCGTGGTGATGTACGCCAGCCGCATTGTCGAGCGTGCGGGTGTGTCGACGCTGTTTGCGAACCCGTCCCATCCGTACACACGCGCGTTGTTGCGCTCGTTGCCGAAGCCCGGTATGCGGGAAGCCAGGCTCGATGCGATTCAGGGTACGGTGCCCTCCCCGCTGATGTATGGCCGGGGCTGTCATTTTGCGACCCGCTGTCCGGAAGTCCTGGCCCCTTGCGCCGATGAGGAACCACCGTGCGTTGAGCTGGAACCGGGGCATGAATCGGTGTGCTGGCTGCATCGTGCCTCCCCGACCGTCCCCTCTGCGAACGCAGGAATCCGGAACAGCCACCGTCATGCGGATCCGCGGTAAGCCCATGCAGCCCTTGTCCATGGATACTGCTTCCACTCACGGGCGCCTGCTGCTCAGTGTCCGGGATCTTCGCAAGTATTTCCCCGTCCGAAGTGGGTTGTTTTCCAGAATTTCCGCATGGGTCAAGGCGGTGGATGATGTCACGTTCGACATCAGACCGGGGGAAACCTTTGGGCTGGTGGGGGAATCCGGCTGTGGCAAGACCACGGTGGGCCGCACCATTCTTCGGTTAATGGAGCCCACCGGTGGGGAAGCCGTGTTCGGGGGCGACAACGTGTTTGCCATGGATGCCAGAACCTTGCGTGCGGTCCGTCGTCGGATGCAGATCGTGTTTCAGGATCCTTACAGCTCGTTGAATCCCCGCATGACGGTTGGCTCCATCGTGGGTGAGCCGCTCCGGGTTCACAAGCTGGCCAGGGGGCGGGAGTTAACGGATCAGGTGTCCCGGCTGCTCCATCGTGTCGGTCTGAGGTCGGACCAGTACTCGCGTTATCCGCATGAGTTTTCCGGCGGGCAGCGTCAGCGCATTGGCATTGCACGGGCACTGGCCCTGAACCCCGAATTTATTGTGTGTGATGAAGCGGTCTCTGCCCTGGACGTTTCCATTCAGGCGCAGATTATCAATCTCCTCAAGGATTTGCAGGAGGAATATGGTCTGTCGTACCTGTTCATTACGCATGACTTGAACGTGGTGCAGTATCTTGCTCATCGGATTGCCGTGATGTATCTGGGAAAGTTTGTGGAGGTCGCGTCTGCTGCTGTCATCTTCTCCGATCCCAAACATCCCTACACCCAGGCGTTGCTGTCTGCCAATCCGGTGCCGGATCCCACGGTGAAGCGGGATCGGATCCTGCTGCCTGGGGACGTGCCGACGCCGCTGAATCCGCCTGCCGGTTGCCGGTTCCACACGCGCTGCCCGCACGTCATGGATCACTGCCAGACGACCGACCCGCCGCTCGTGAACATTGACACGCCCGGCGGCGAGCAGAAGGTGTGGTGTCATCTTTACGCCTAGGCGGTCGTTGTTTGTATTCAGCGTGCAGGCGTGTGTCATTCCTGCGAAAGGCCTGCCCTTGGCCCCCTGGTCGCACGGGGCGCCAGGGGCATGCTTGACCAGAGCCTGCCCCTGGCCCCTGGTCGTGCCC